>NZ_JH597773.1:1666079-1667449 GCF_000243335.1 Leptonema illini DSM 21528
GACGATGACAACTCTGATAGGAAGGATACCTATCCGGTAGATCCTGCCAGCGGGCTCCAGTTTTCAAAATCCACAAGATTCCATTTAAAATACTTCGGGGCTCAATTCTCTCCCGTCCCCTCCCGTCTTCTCGTGGCTTTGGTTCTTTGATAAGAGGCTTTATGATCTTCCATTGGGCATCTGTGATATCCATGATAGAGCTCCTATAGGAGCTATCCTTGTACGAACCCCTCGGCAGTACAAGCAAAAAGTACTTGTCAGTAGTTTATATTTGAGATGGCTTCTAGTCAGGACTTACGCTTCCCCCGAACTCATCTCGAAAATGAAGGCTGTCAGTTTAGACACAAACAAAGTCCCTGGCATCACGCAAAAGCTCCGCGAATCGAGTCTTGGCGCTTTATTCCTTGGTCAGCCTCTCAATAGCCGCAGACTTGGTGCACCTCCTGGCAGTAAGACAAAAGAAGCCTTCGCGAAAAATCTAAGAATTGCTCAAGACCATGATACTTTATTAAACTGCACTTTCGGTAGCGGCTTCGTCGCCGCCAACCTTGCAACTCAATTTGACAAGGAAGTCATTCTTAACGGGAATGCATCGTTGTATTCTGACTTGCTTGTGCATTTACCAGACCGAACCAGTGTAAGAGTGGAATTTATGTGGCGCAAGTCTGCCACGGCAGGCGCCATTGCTCAATATGTTTTAGAAAAATTGAACCTCTACGGCAAAGCCCTTTCATACTTCTGAAAGGCAGTACTTCCTCTAACTGCTAATTTCACGCTATGGCCTCTGCTCTCTGGCGGTCGGCCTTGGATCTTGCCCGGATTTACGGCATTCGCCGTCCGGGCATTGACCACAGCGAACGAAGCTGACGATCGTGAAGTCTTTTTTGTCAATGCGAATAGCCCACCCAACACTACGGTAATATCAAGAACTATGCCCCCATCCATTACAGACGTTGTATACTTTGATTGGAACGTTATCTCCTATTTAACAAAACCGGAGGGTCTGAATGGTGATTTAAGGGACTCCTGTGAAGCCGTGGCAACATTGATTGAGAAGTTTATTGATCGAGACAAATGCATTTTCCCTTTCAGTTATGCACACTTCCGAGATATTCAGCAAGGTGGACCAAATTATGTAACGGTCGATTTGTGTCGCCTGGGCGACTTTACCCGGAATTGGATGGTTTATGAGAATATTCCGCATGACTTTAGTTTGAAATTGTCACAGCGACCAGAATTGACCTTTGATTACGATTACTATGTGTCAAATACGATTAGCTCTCCTGTGCGATTTCCTGATTATGTCCCGAATTTAGTTAGAGTTTGAAAAGGCGGAACCCTGGCCCAAAATGGGCCGAACACCACATTCC
>NZ_JH597773.1:2323727-2471368 GCF_000243335.1 Leptonema illini DSM 21528
CGGTGCCGATCTCGGTGATCTCGGCGGCTCAGATCTTGGTGATCTCGGCGGAGCCGATCTCGGTGATCTCGGCGGTGCGGATCTCGGTGATCTTGGCGGTGCCGATCTCGGGGATCTCGGCGGGGCCGATCTTGGCGATCTTGGCGGTGCCGATCTCGGGGATCTTGGTGGTGCCGATCTCGGTGATCTCGGCGGGGCCGATGATAGTGCAGGGTTAGTACCCGATGATTCCTTTCCGGGACTTGACGCTGGCCTTGATAACGACAGCTTCGACACAGGCGGATTCGAATCGGCGGGATTCGATACCGGTGATTTCGGCGGAGACGGACTCGGTCTCGATACATCGGACCTTGCCGACATGTCGCAAACGGCGATGATGAGCACCGGCATCGGCGATGAATTCACCGACGAAGAGCTGGCAAAACTGCGCACCCAGCTTCTCGATTACTCTCCCGGTGTGCGCAAAGCCGTTATCGACGCCATTGTTAACGAAAAGATCAGTTCGGCCGATCAGCGCCGGCTCACGCATATGCTCGTCGAGCAGGCAAACGATGACGCCGTTGCCTCATTCATCGAACAGCACCTCGGTTACAGACCCGATACGGCCTTGCCGGACCGCACCCGCGACGGCGTCCCCATCCTCTACACCGAAGACGTCACGCCCGAAGCCCTGCAACGCCGACGACGCCGAGCCTATGTCGTGGCCGGAACGGTCGCCGCATCTATTCTGGCCGCCATCAGCATTTTTGGGGGCATGTATCTCTGGCGAGCCCATAGCATTTCAGGCATCTATGAGATGGGCCTCGAAGAGCTGCGAGAGGCCGAAAAAGAAAGCGGCGAGCAGCGCCTCAAGCGCCGGGAAGCGGCGGAATCATACTACAAGCGAGCGCTTGAGGCCGACGACGGAAATTTCAATGTCGAATACATGAACAAATACGGCATCGGCTACATGAAGGCCGGCTTTTATGAAGAGGCCTTTACAAAGCTTTTCGGCAAGGTCGAGCCGCCCTATGACTGGAGCGGCGATATGCGCGCTCCGCTCATCCGCACGGCAGACGGTTCGCGATGGTTCAGCGAAACCGAACAGCGAAACGGCTCGCGTACGCGACTTCTATCCGCCGACAATCGCATTCGAGAACTCATCGAGCCCGGAGCCTATACCGTATCGCGACTGCGCGACGGACAGATGGATCGCGAGAACCTCATTGCGCTGGCGAGGTTCCATTCGGGTATCACTTACTCCTTCGTGAATTCCGATGAAGGAAAGAAATACAAGAACGACTCTCTTGCCGTCGACTACTACCGATTGATCCTCACGTTGCTCGGCAGGCCCGCCGATGCCGAGGCGATGGCCGGTATCGGACGCATCTATTATAACCGCGGCGAATACGGAACGGCAGCACGCGAGTATCAGAAGATCCTTGACCAGAACCCGGCAGAGGTCGCGGGCCATGCGGGATTGCTTGAAACATATATCGAGATCTGGCGCCAGAACGGCGATCCGCGCTTCGTCATCGAGAAGCACCGGCAGATCCAGCGACTCGGCCTTGAATCCGACATGCCCATCTTTGTTCTGAGCAAGCTCGCCGGCTTTTATGTCGATCTCGACAGCGACGATCTGCGCATTCGCTACCAGATCGACCCCGTCGATACTATGAGCGGACTCGATCTTGACGATAATGCGGTCAATTTGCTCGGAATCGTATTCGACGCCTCAGAAGCGCGCGATGGGCAGACGATTGAGGGAACCAGCTACGCGGCTGGCTATTACCAGCGCGGACGATACCTGAACGTTCGCAAAGAACACAAGCGTGCGGTGAAACAGTTTCAGAACGCCTATCAATATGACGCTCGCTTTTACCCGGCGCTGAACGAGATCGGCGACTACTATGCCGATATCCTCGATTTCGATCGCGCAAAAGAGTATTATTTAAAGGCGATTGAGTCCTACGAACAGAACTATCGTTCTTATGGCATGCACCCCGAAGATGAGATCTTCGTTCAATACGATCGAGGAATCATCTATTATAATCTGGCATCGCTTGTCTTTATGCGCTATGCAGGCATCGAACACCGCGACCTTCCTGTAACGAATCGCATCTATCCAGAATCCGGACTGCATGACGAACCCGACGACGATCGACGCTCTCGACTCTACGAGGCCGGAAGCTATCTTGAGAAAGGCCTGGAGATCGGTCTTAAAAACGCCGAGGCGAGACGCGAATCCCTGTTCTGGCTGGGCTGGATTCCCTATATTCAGGGAGATTTTAAAGAAGCGATGCGGCGATGGAGCGAACTCGATCGCGAATACGAGGAGAGTCCGGCCAACGCAAACCTGAACTTCGGGAAGGCGAACGCCGCCTTCCATACCGATCAGTATCGCACCGCTCTCGGATACTATCTGAAGCTGCGTGATGAACTGGAGCCGTCGTTAAAAGATGGCTCTCCTCAGGATGAGCGGCAGAAGATGTCTTATTATCTTCTCTATTCGGTGTATAACAACCTCGGTGCCGTCTATGAAGCGGAGTTTCTTGAAAAGCGCGATCGCGGCGCTCCGCGGCGGGAGCTCGATAAGCTCGAAACGAAAGGGCTGACCCATTACATGAAGGCGATCGAGATCGCACGCGAAGCCGGCTTTGTTCCAGAAAAGGCCATGGCCAACAAAGAGCTTGCCTTTCGCGATATGACCGACCGTAAGCCGCTGATCGAAGACTGGCTGAACCCCGTCGTATCAGAGAAGTGATGCGCCGTCTGTTATAAGCGGCCGGAGTTTACCGGCCGGAGTGTTCAGGCCGTTTTTCGGTTAATCCAGCGTTTGAACGAACGCCAGAGCACCGTCGAAAAAAAGGCAGTCGCATACCATACCTTATCAAGGCGGTACGGCCTTGCAAGGATTCGCCAGAACCAGACAAGCCCCTTGAGCTGAAGAGAATCCGGCGCTTTCTTCTTTTTGCCTGAAAGAACGTCGATCGCCCCATCAAGGCCGATCACGACGGCCTTTGTCAGGAACTCCTGATTCTCACGCATCCACAGCTCCTGCCGTGGAAAGCCCATTCCGATCAGAATAATGTCGGGTGATGATTTACGCATCGATTCTTTGATCAGCTGCTCCCGGTCCGCGTTGAAATGACCGCTCTGACGACCGATGATGCGCAGGCCGGGAAGGCTTCGCGTCAGGTTCTGATAGACTCGCTCGATATGTTCGGGAGCCGAGCCAAGCATATAGATCGTATAATCCTTTTTATGGGCCAGCCTGAAAAGATCCATCAGGAAGGCGATCATCGGCACCCTGCCCTTGAACGGGATGTGCAGACGACGACAGGCCCACTCCAGCCCGCCACTCTCGCCGAGCATCAGATGCGAATCGGCAAGCTTCGCCAGCTTGCGACCCGGGCGCATGCGCATGAGCTTGAGAGGATCAAGGAACTGAACGAAATAGGGGCCGTCTTTCTTTTCGAGAAAATCAAAGACCCTGGCGACGGCCTCATCACGCGTCACGTTGTCAACGGGTACATCAAGCAGCTGCACCCGATTCAATCGGAGCAGATCGATGCTCTTGTACTCAAGCAGATAGTCCCGGTCTTCCCAGGCGGACGAGTATTCCCGCGACATAAAAGTTCCTGCATACCGAATCCGACTTTATGCCTGCTTCGTCAAGTCCGATCAGGGCTTCCAGTTCGGAATCGAGCGGAAACGGCGGATGTCGAGCGGATCAGAGAGGGCCCGAATCGAGGCCACAAAGATCGTGCGTTCTTCTTTCTTTTTCGTATTCGACAGGGTCTGCACGAGAACGGGCAGGTTATCGGGATCAATTCCGCCGATAAAGACCGCATCGGGAAGCTCTCCCTTCTTTCTCGCCTCATCGCGACGTCGCTCCAGTTCTTCGAAGGCCTCTTTCTGCAACTGCGGATGCAGGCCACTTTTCTTGGAGGTTGTCTTAAAGCAGGGACCAAAAGCGATATACGAAAGCGGAAGGACCCCGCTTCGATGCAGGGTCAGAGCCTCGGACCACTGATCGGGCGTATGCGTGGAAATGCCGCAGAGCGGAGTGGATTCAGCCTGGAGCGATTGGACGCCATTCAGCCGTCGCAATAGCGCCTGGCGACGCTCTTCGGGAAGCCCATGCCAGTCTTCCCAGCCAAGATGGATGCCATCGGCCACACCGTCGCAGAAAAGCTGATCATAATCATTCAGGATCCAGCGCAGCCGGCGACGACGGGCGTTCCTTTCGACCTCTTCAAGCCTGGCCTTCGTGGGCTTTTGCTTATTGCGATACTGAAAGATCGTAATGCCTTCGTCGGCCCAGAGATCGATCAGATCCATCGGCTGAAGACCGGCCATCTGCAAAAAATCCTCATCAAGGATGGGGTAAGCCCGAATACGCAACGATTCGCTGCTCGTTTCTTTTTTTGACATCAACCGCCGCCTACAAATCGGATGAGCTCGATCCGATCTTCACCGTTCAATTTTACATCGGTCCATTTCTGTCGGGGGATAACCTGTCCGTTGATCTCGATAGCGACCCCGGCAGGCTTGATCCCGTAAAGCTCCAGAAGCGAGCCAATATCGGGGGATTTCAGATCGGCAAGCGACCGTTCCTCTCCATTGACCTTCATCATCTCAATTGTTATCACAACGCAACTGTCGACAAACGTTTTTTTACGTTTCCCGACTGTCCGGTCCGGATCAGGAATGGTTGACCGGAATGCCCGCACCGTACAATTCGTGCACATGAAAAATAAAAATCTTCTGGCAATCTACCTGCTGGCCGGCCTTCTTATCTTCAGTTATCTGCCACCACTGCTTTCGCAGAGCCCCGCCCCCGAGGCCGAAAAAACCGAGCAGGCAGCTCCCGCCGAAGAGATCGTCACCGCCGAAGAAGAATCCATCTTTCAATGGATCATCAAAGGCGGCAGCACGATGGCCTATCTCGGCATCATCGTCGTCATCATCATCGGATTCGCCCTGGAACGTTATTTTTACTTCAAGCGCAGCCGGGTGCAGACAAAAGGCTATTACGAAAAATTCCGCGCCGCTCTCGACCGGGGCATCCCCGATCTCGAGGCCTTCCTGAAAGAGGATGGTACGATCCTTTCGCGCATCTTAAGCGAAGGCATGCGCAGTCGCTCGCGCGGAGTCGCCTCTGTTGAAAAAAGCATCGAGAATACGGCGACGGTAGAGATCGGTAAACTGGAACGGGGCCTTAACCTTCTGTCGAATCTTGGTAACCTCGCCCCTCTGCTCGGATTCTTCGGAACCGTTGTCGGTATGCGACACAGCTTCTTGCAATTCGTCGTCAAAGCGGCTCCGACGGCGAAGGATCTGGCCGGCGGCGTGGAAGAGGCCCTGATCACGACACAGGCAGGCCTGCTTATCGCCATCCCCACATACCTCGTTTACAACCTTTTCCTGTATTCGATCGATACGGTTACGATCGAACTGGAACGCTGTGCGAACGAGCTCTCTGACAGGCTCTCCTGAGGCATACATGGCCATTCGCGTAAAACGCAGAACGAGGCAGCCAGAGGAGATTCCGCTCGCAAGTACGTCGGATATCGCCTTTCTGCTGATCATCTTCTTTCTCGCCGCAAGCGCTCTGCTCGAGCTGCGCGGCGTGAAGGTACCGCTTCCTAAGAAGGACGCGCCTCCGATGCAGATTCAGAAAAAGGATCTTTTCAAGATCAAGATCGACGCCGAAGGGACCTATATCCATGAAGGTAAGGCCGCTCCGTTAAGCGAGCTGATGACGATCGTTGCCGAAGCCCTGCGTTCCAACCGAGATCTTGTAGTGGTTCTGCAGCCTTCTCCTGATGCGCCGGTCGAGACCGTGCCGCGCATCCTTGACGAATTGCAGAAGCGTAACGTGCAGCGTATCTCGCTCTCGATGGATAAAGCCGGAGGGCGTCGATGAAACTCCGTAAAAAACGAAAAAGTGACGCCATCCCCGTCGCCGCCATGGGCGATATCGCCTTCCTGCTGCTCATCTTCTACATGTCGACGACGATGCTGACCGATCAGAAACCGCTCGATCTTCCTCTGCCGGCCGTCGAAGGCCAGGCGCAAACGTCGCCGTTTCCGCTGATCATCTATATGAACCGCGAACTTGCATCCAGCGAACAGGTCTATTTCTATAACGAACGACATCCCATCAATGGACTGGGGGCGCTCGTTCAGGCCCGAGCGGCCGAAAGCCCGGCCGCCGTGCGCGTCTATGTGAACATGGAAAAGGATCTTCCCTATCGCTACATGAACACGCTCATCCAGGAATTAAAAGAGGCCGGCATCCGCAGCATGATCATCACAACGCGCGGCGCCGACGAAAAGATTCCCGGTCTCAAGGAGCCGTCTCCATGATGGCGCTTCTGCGAAACGATCTGCTCTACTGGATCGCCCGCCGCACCGAGCGCTGGTATGCACGCGAATGGCTTGCTGCCGGGGCCGTCGTCCTCGCCCTGCTCGTCGTCTTCGCGCAGCTGATCTTCATGCTTCTGCCCGGTAAAGATGATGGAACGGGCGAAGCGCCCGAGATCGTCGCCGAAATGAGCTTCGTTGAATTTCAGGAGCCGACCGAAACCGTTCAGTCCGAAACGCGCGATCTTTCAGACGAGATCATCGAAACCGATAAGCCCGCCGACGAAAAACCCGTGAACTGGGCCAATGCCGTTGATCCTACGATGGACTTCGATCAGCGCTTTACGGCGCGGCTTCAGGTAGAGAGCAGCGCCGACGATTACCCGGCCAGCGCACGGCGCTCCAATCTCGGCACCGTAACGGCTGCCGTAACGCTGTATATCTCGGCCGATGGCCGGATCCGCGATGTTCGCATTCGCAACCTGCGCACATCAAGCGGTAACATCGACGCCTTTCGCGGTGACTTCGTTCAGGCCGTGCGTAAGATCTTCTTAACAAAAAGCCGGCTCATCAGCTCCCCCTATAAATCAGGCGGAGAGGCAAAAGACTTCACCTGGGATACGACCATCACGTTCACGCTGCAATAGCTCTCCGTGATCGCAGCATCAAAGCACCTTCGCATGAATTACAGGGCGTCTCTGCGCCTGACCGGGCAGAGATGTGTTCGACCGATTGTTTTTCTGCTTGCCAGATTGACACAAATGTCAATTATTTGAGATCTCACACAGGCACGAAACTGGCCACAATCGGGCCACATTCAGACCAAAAGGAATCAAACATGACGGCAAAACAGAAACAAACTCGAACCAGCGTTCCGGAAGTACCCGCCCCCTGGAATCTGAAAGGGCGCGGCATCATGCTGCTCTATAAATTCTCAAAGGACTTTGCACTGAAACACGGCTTCTTGAGCGAAGAAGAGAAGGCCCACTATGCCGGCGGGCTCGGCGCAACGATGATCGTCGATTACGAAAGCTCAGACTGCGGCCCCTACGGCGAGCTATTGTTCATTCCCGGGCGCCTGCGCTCCGAAAAAGGAACGGCGAACATCATCTCGAAGATCTATGTATCGTCCGAGAGCAGCGTGGTCAACGGACGCGCCAACTGGGGCATTCCCAAAGAGCTTGCTGACTTCAACTTCGAACGCAATAACAGAAGCGAATCCGTCATCGTAAAGCGCGATGGCAAAAGCTTCTTCGAAGCGAGCTTCTCATCGGGCGGACTGCGCTTTCCCGTACACACAGCGCTCATCCCCTTCCCGCTCTCACAGAACTTAGACGGAAAGCGGTTTCACACGCGTTATTCGGGCCGCGGATGGGGACGCCTTGCCAGGATCGAATCTATGCACATCAATGCTGCGCTCTTTCCCGATCTTACACAGGCACGGCCGCTTGCCGTGATGACGATCGAAGACTTCCGCATCACCTTTCCGGTGGCGCGAATCGAGCCGATCACCGAAGGCGAGCGAATCGCCTGACTCAAGCAGATCAACTGAGGTGATCGATTGGCGCGAAAAGAGCCGATCGCCGACGCCGGATTGATCGCTTACATGTAGCATGAGCGTGCTTGCACATCCGGGGTGGCTGCGCCGGCGATTCCGGCGCTATCTTCTCTATCTGAGCGCAGGAGCAGCCTTCCAGATTCTCTGGGCTGCTCTGGTCTTTGCCTTTATACGCCATCATCCTCTGGCCGTTTCCCTGTGGCTGGAAGAAGGCGACAGCTGGACGTTCTCAAGCGTCGTTGTCGTCTACTCGATGGTCAGTCTGACGCAGGCTTTTTATATACTGTTGACCGTGCTGATGGCCTTCTTCCTGAACAGCAGGGTCTGGTTTTATACGGGCCTTGTCTTCTCCATCATGCCGGGCCTGCTGCCCTCGCTTGTTCAGATACCTCTCGCTCTTTTCCTCTGGCTTGAGATTCGCCGTCAGGAGTGGGATCACTTTTTTTCGCGATTTGACGACGTAAGACGCATGAAAGGATTGACGGAGCAACGTCGCAAACGACTCTGACAAAAGAGTCTCGGGGTAGTAGCTCAGTCGGTTAGAGTGCTGGTCTGTCACACCGGAGGTCGCGGGTTCAAGTCCCGTCTGCCCCGCCAACTCGTTCATCTGATCAAGGGACCATCGGTCCCTTTTTTATTTTCTTCTCTCGATTCCTTTCTCATACTTCATTCAGCGAATAGAAGGAAGCGAGCCCTGCTTTGAAAATCATGCAGGCCTGTGACCGGTGTACTGTTATATTAAAACATCATGCTGATTCCCGATAAAGCCATTCTCTATGCAGGCGATCCGATGTGTTCCTCGTGCTACGGCTTCTCCCCCGCCCTCGAACAGGCCATGCACGAATACGAAGTTCCCTTTATTCCCGTTATGGGAGGGCTTCGACCTGGAGCAAACTCCGAAGCGATGGACGATCGACTGAGTCGATTCCTTGAGCATCACTGGAAGCAGGTAGAAAGGCTTACGGGAAGACCGTTTGACTACAGCATCCTTTCGCGAAGAGACTTTCGTTACGACACTGAGCCTTCCTGCCGTGCCGTCGTCGCTGTTCGCGAGATGAGGACCGATCTTGCCTTTCCATTCTACTTCGCTTTGCAGAGCGCTTTCTACGCCAGGGCCGAAAACCCCACCGATGAGCAGACCTTTATCAGAATTGCACAGGAACTCGGCATCGACGCAGATGCCTTCGTACAGGCATATCACTCTGAAGAAAACGCCTATGAAACGAAGCAGGACTTTCAGCTCTGCCACGCTCTGCAGATCACCGGATTTCCAGCGCTCATGTATATAGAAAACCGCGTCGCCTGGCCCATTGCAAAAGGCTATAGAGATCTTGATGATCTTCGCGCGGCAATCGACCATACTCTCAAGGCTGCTGCAGAGAATGCCGCTGAGAAACGTGAAGCAAATACCGTAAAGAACACCGGTGTAGCAGGCGAAAGCTGCGCGACGGACGGCTCTGGTTGTTAACTACCTGCACGCCCGGTCACACTATCGACGCGAACCTGTGAGCTTGGGTTAACGCCTGAGGCAGCGAGATGGCGCAGGCATGCTTGAAGCTCAGAGCTTCGCATTCTTCTTTCAAAAAGGAAAACACAAAATAAAAAAAGGCCCGAAGGCCTTTTCGTTTGTATCAAAATTTCCAGTACCCCGTAGGGGAATCGAACCCCTGTTGCTGGAATGAAAATCCAGAGTCCTGACCTCTAGACGAACGGGGCATTAACTGCCTGAGTCGACCGGGGCTCGAACCCGGGACCCTCTCCTTAAAAGGGAGATGCTCTACCGACTGAGCTATCGACTCTTACCGAAAGCAAGGATTCTCTGGCCTTGCCTCCGGTCAAACCAAATTCACATTTTTCCTACTCGCTGCTGTGAAAAAAGTTCGCTGAGTTCTTCTCCCGAGAAGAGATGATCAAGGTTCATAAGAACGATGAAGCGTTCCTTCAACTTACCGATACCTGAGATATATCTCGTATGCACGGACTTCACTGCAGGCGGTCCCTGATCGATATCTTCGGGACGAAACTGCACCACGCTCGATACGCGATCGACGGCAAGACCTATACGACGCTTTTCCACTTCGATGATGATGGCACGATCGGGATTTCCCGTCCCACCTTCATCAAGCTCAAGCTTGCCTTTCAGGTCGATGATGGGAATAACCTTCCCGCGAATATCCATCATTCCGAGGAAATAGGGACGCGAATGAGGCACGGGAATGATACTCTCAATGCGCACAATCTCGTGCACCTTGAGAACCTCAAGACCGTACTCTTCATCCTTCATCATGAAGATGACGTATTTGTTGTCGGGCTGCGCCCCTCTCGAAACAGGTTGGGCCATTTCTCATTCCCTGCAGAGATCGAACGCCGGTAAAGTTTTTTTCATCGGCCTTCGGAAATTCGGCAAACTCCTTAAGGGGCCCGCCGTTTTATAAGACGGAATCCATCTCAAGAAATCGAATCAGAAAGACCCGGAAAGCCTGTTAAAGGCCTGGTCAGAAACGAGATCAGCCTGAAAGCATTTCAGGCCGACTGCCTCACGCTATCAGAGCGCACTGCTTTCCCTCTGTTTTTCGGCTGCTGGCCGGCCTTTCGCTGCTTTCCCTCTATTGCAGACGGTGCAGATGGCCGGGTAGCCTTCGTGGCCTTCGTGCCCTTTTTGGAGTTGCGAGCGCTCTTCTTTTGCTGTCCGTTAAAATGCTCGAGCAGCATCTTCGCAGCGCGCTCACCTGCCTGTACACCCATAGCGACGGTCTCTTCAAGCTTCGCCTGATCTGTCGTCACCAGACCCACGGGCAGAAACTGTTCAGGCGCGATCGTGTGGATGGTAATGCCTTCCGGAGGCGCCGAGGCTACCGAACGGGCAAGGTTGAAATGATGATGATGCCAGCGACGCATCAGCTTTGCCATCTTCCAATCACGTGGAAAAGAAAGCATGCCCGTCAGAAAATTGAAGGGAGCTGAAGTTCTCCATGAAGGGGAATTCATTACGACCGTGATGTCGGTGTATCCACATTCGATCAGATCGTTAACCGGAAGCGGATTCAACAGCGCTGCATCCGAGCAGAGCCTGCCCTCGACATCGTGCCGTCCGCGCGTGGCGATGGGCAGAGCCGTCGCCGCCTTCAGAAGCGGAAATATATTCGATTCGGTCGCCCGAACATACTCAATCGATCGAGAACGCAGATTCGTGACGGCGACGCGAAACTCCGGAAGGCCATACTGCTCAAAGTTCTCAGCCTGCAACGGATACTTCTTCGCAAACAGGAAATCGATCAGAAACTCCTGATCAAGCAGGGTCTTCTTCCTGAGCGGATTGAAGATGGATATCAGCCTGTGACCGGCCAGCTCATGACGCCATATCGATAGCGTATGATCGCCGATCTCGGGCTCGGGATCGGGCGTCGACGCATAATAGGCGGCGCAACAGGCCCCTGACGATACGGCGACGACAAGATCATAATGCTGCGCCGGCAGATAACAGTTCAAAGCATGCAGAACTCCGCCGGCGAAGGCGCCCTTCATGCCGCCACCTTCGACGAGCAATGCTCGTTTGCGGCCTTTCGCTTCAGGAAGACGACGGTTCATACGGAAGGCTCACCTTTTTCAAACGGATAGGTCAGGTTGGTCAGGCTTGCAATCTCATGCATACACTCATGCAAGAACTGCTCGGGATCATGGTCGGCCGTGAAATGCTTCAGCTCACCGGCCCGCACGACATATTTTGTGCGACGGAACCATCCGCGCGGCTGGTATTCCATACCAAGACAGAGCACGGGAAGCGGTTTCTCGGGCTTTCCGGCGACGAACCGAAAAGCGCCCGCTCTACCGCGGCCCATCGCATAAGGAACGGTCGTCTGCTCGGGAAAGATCACAAGCATATTGCCCTGATGAAGCACCTTGCGTCCGTGCAGCAGATGCTTCTTGCTTTTGCGCGGCTCGTCTCTATTCAGAGGAATGCCGCCGCATTTCAGGAAGTAGTTAAAGAAGATGGGATGCGCAAGACTGTCCTTCATCACGCACCAGACATTCCAGCGACGTCGAAAGAGCGCATTGGCCAGGCCAAGCGGAATATCATCCACGCGCTGATGCTTCGCCAGCACAAGCACACTGCCATCAGTGGGGATGTTTTCAAGGCCGTATGCCTCTGCTTTGTAGAAGAGTTTGCTGTACAGCCGACCGAACCAGTCAAGTGACCGACGCACAAGTTGCGAAGATCCTGGATGAAGACCCGGTTCAGCATCATGCCGGATGTGCTTTTTCTTTGCCAGACGGTGAATCTTTGCCGGCGTCTCTCCGCGCTCCCCTGCACGGTCTATTGTAGATGATTGAATGGAGTTCATTAACGGATGCGACTCCCATTGCAATCGTCGGTTGCAAAAAAAAGAGGCCCGCAGGCCTCTTTTTCATGGAAATGCGCGATCAGTCCCAACACCGTCCCCGGAATTCCGGAGTAAGTAAGGTATCGCCGTAAGTCACACGCTCAACGAGCGGTTCGACAGTGCTCCAGAACCTCTGCAAACTCAGCATCGGTCATATAAGGGAAGAGCGGAAGGTTCAGCACCGAGGCGCTGATGCGTCGGGCTACATCCCCTCCGACCTTGCCTTTCAGGAAAGCCTCCGCTCCTTTTTGATCCGAAACGGCGCCAGGATAGACGATTCCGAATCCGATGCCTTTTGCCTTCAGATGGGCCTCGATGGCCGGGCGAGCGGCGGGGTCATGCAGAGTGACGTTCAGGTATCCGTTCTCGACGATACCGGCCGGCGGCAGCACGCAGTTCCAGCCCAGTTTCGGCAGCTCTTCCTGGTAGCGACGGGCGATGGCCTGTCTGCTTTTCAGCCGTGCGGCAAAATGCGGATGGCTGAGATTCAAGAAGGCCGCCTGAAAGGAATCCATGCGGGAGTTCCAACCCACGCTACCATGCGCATAGTGCTGCTCCCGGCCGTGGTTGCCAAGCGAACGGATTTTCTCGGCCAGCCTTTCGTCGTCGGTAAGAACGGCTCCACCGTCGCCCGCAGCGCCAAAGGTCTTTGCCGGGTAAAAGCTGATCGTAGAGATCTGAGCGCCGGAATAGATCGACGTTCCATTCGCCTGAACGCCATAGCACTGCGCTCCGTCTTCGATCAGCGCAATACTCCGCTCCAGACAGAAGCTACGAAAGTCGTTCAAGCGTGCGCTGGCCCATCCATAGAGATGAACAAGCATAGCGGCCTTCGGTTTATACTGCTCGACGGCCTTCACAAAAAGATCGTAATCCATTTGCAGATCGGTACTCGAAACATCGACCGTCACAGGATCGGCGCCGACATTCACGACCGCCTCGAAGGTAGCCCAGAATGTCAGGTCGGGAAGAAGTACCGTGTCGCCAGGACCGACGCCGGCCGCGCGCAGTGCAAGTTGCAGAGCATCGGTGCCGTTAGCGCAGGCAATGGCATAACGGACGTTATTCTCCATGCAGAGAGTTTCTTCAAGCTTCTGCACTTCGGCTCCACCCACAAAGGAGGTGTTGGAGGTAAGATTGCGCACCTTTTCGGTGAAAGTGTCGACAAAGCCGTCTTCAAATCGCTTCAGATCGATAAAAGGAACTG
The DNA here is from genome assembly GCF_000243335.1 of Leptonema illini DSM 21528. Taxonomy (NCBI): domain Bacteria; kingdom Pseudomonadati; phylum Spirochaetota; class Leptospiria; order Leptospirales; family Leptospiraceae; genus Leptonema; species Leptonema illini. Next base: position 2,337,226 of record NZ_JH597773.1, read on the forward strand.
TCATATAAGACGAAAAACCGTGTCACACGCCCCCGGCAAGCCAATTCCCGCACGCATCTCATTCCTCACCCCGCGGGTGGCACTTTGTTGATTGGTTGAGTGCCAGGCGGGGTTCGGATGGATGCGTGCGGGATGCAGTCGGTTAGACGAGACTTGAATTTGCTCCATATGCACAGAGTCCAGCCCGCCCGCTCCCCCTGTGTAGCGAAGCAGGAGTGCGGAGCGTGCGGCGATTGACGCAGGACGCGTCATTTCGACGCACACAGGGGGTGCGGGCGGGCCCTGGTTTATTTGAAAAGATTGGAGAGAAGCGCTGAGCCCATCTGAACGACGCGGTCGTCGATCTTGCCGTCGCCGTCGGCATCCATAAGTCCTTTCATCACTCCCATCAGGCCAGGAACCTTTGCTTCGGCCATCTCTCTTGCCGAATCAAGGACGCCAGGCAACGAAGAGGCGTCAAATTCTCCGCCCGACTGCATCTTGCCAAGGGCGCCCAGAACAACAGGAGCAGCCATTCCAAGCACCTGCTTGGCTACCTTCGGATCAACGCCAGAAAGCTCGGCAAGCTGATCGGCCATCGGATCGGTCTGCGCCCCGAGCACATGCTTTAATATGCCCGTTCCCTGCTTCAGATTCGGATTCTCGAGAAAATCGTCGGCCTTATCAAGAACGGAGCCGTCATGATCGCTCGACACCGCCTTAAATAAAGACTCTGCCCCCGATTTGGTTTCGGCATTCTTTGAGAGGGCCTGGATCAGTAGCGGAACTGCGATGACGAGGATCTTCTGCACCTGGTCCTCACTGATATTCAGCTTTTTTGCCATGCCCCCGAGCAGTTCGTCATTCTTCAAAAATCCAAGGGCCAGCGTTAATAATGAACTCATACGTTCCTCCGTGTTTTAAAGCGCTTCGAGCAGGTCTGCCTTTAAGGCAGCGGCTCAGAAGTACATGGTTCAGGAGACGTAACAGCAGATAATAAATCCGATAAAAAAGCCTGCCTGCGCCTCTGCATTTGCGATGACCGGCGACTGCCGGACACTCATTACCCGTCCTTTCTCAGGATCAGACCTTTCCCGATACCCTGTCAGCGATTTTTTTTCTGCTCTCATTTTTTTGTTGAGCTTTTACGAACTCTTACGCTTCTAATGCATCGAACAGGGAGATAGAATCCCGAATGAGGTACCTATGAAAACAAAAACGAAGATGATTCTGGCCATGGCTGGAATGGTAGCTTTTCCCCTTGCATTGTTTGCCGATTCTGCAATCTATTTCTGCGAAGAAACCGGTTCTTACGGCGCCTCCTGGGGTGGAAGCATGGCTTCTGTAACTCAGACTGCCATCGACAACTGTCAGAGCCAGGGCGGAACGAACTGCCAGGAACTCGTTTCCTGCGAAGGCACCGGATACGGAGCTATCGCCATCAGCAACAACGAGGTCATCGGCGCATCCTGCGGCTACAACACTCAGAAAGAAGCCAATAAGGCTGCCCTTGAATCGTGCGTTCAATCGGATGGCGACGGCTGCACCGTAAAGCATACCTGGAACGGCTGATTTCAGGCTCATGCCTGAATCGCCTGTTTTACGACAGGCTACTACCAAAAAAAGCCCGGTCTCCCGGGCTTTTTTCTTATCTTTGCAGCGTCGGCGGGTACCTTATCGATTCAATACGAAGCCAGGGCCGCTTCAATGTCAGTGTAAACGACCAGGCCCTCGGGCAGCTCCATCAGCGAAAAGACCTTCGTCAGAAATGGATGCAAACCGCCGATACACACCCTGCCACTCTTTTCGGCCGCTTTATAAAAAAGCGTGAAGATGATCGCAACGCCGGTTGAGTTCACGTAATCAAGCTTCGAGAGATCGATGACGACGTTAAAAAGGCCGTCGTCGAATACCTGTAAGAAACGACGGTTCAGCTCATAAGAATTGGAGTTCGTGATTTTTCCCTCAAAGGAAACAACCTTCACGTCGGGCTTCTTTGAGCTCAGCTCCTGAATCTTCAGATCCTTCAGTTCGATTGTTTCCATAAACGGGCCTCAGCGATCCACGACGATCAGCGCGTCTTCAGAGCCGAAGACAAAGCCGTCGATACGTCCGCGCAGGAATTCTTCGAGAACGCCGCGCGTTTCGACACGGCCCGAGTAGCTCATATACATCTTGCGATGATCGGCCTTCCGTTTCAGGGGTACCTTGCGCATAGAAACGGCCGAACAGCTCGCCATGACGGCCTCAACTGAATCGAAAACCTCAAACTGAGAACGCAGCTCGGATTCAAGCCCTCGATCGGCAAGCATGAGATACACGCGATCGACGTCTTTCTTGATCAGATCAAGCAAAACTCCGTTCAATTCATAGGTCAGCAGGCGCTCGTGGCCGGGCAGTTCTATGAACAGATCGCCATGCCTCTGATAATCGGGCAGCGTATGAGCGGCGATTCTGAACGACGGTTTAGAGAGAAGCATCTGGGTTATCCTCCATACGTATAACTACTGTGGGAGCGAGGATGATTTCGCCCCCGTCAATCTTTGAAACGGCTGAACGCACGGCGCTCTCGCTTGCCTCATGCGTTACGATGACGACATCGACGGGCTCGCGGCCCTCTTCCTGATGCATCGTCGCAATGGAGATGTCATGCTCGGCCAGAACGCCGGCGATGCGCGCCAGAACGCCCGGACGATCGACCGTCCGAAAACGAAAATAAAAACGATACCGCGCATCTTCAAGCGATTTCAGGGGCTGTAGATCGCCGACCCAGCGGTTTGCCGAGCCGCTGCCGATGGCGACAAGATCAGAGAGCACCGCCGCTGCCGTTGGAAGGGCCCCCGCTCCGCGGCCGACGATGAGCGACGGGCCGGCGTAACGTTCTTCGATAAAGAGGGCGTTAAATTCGTCGCGCACGTCGGCAAGAAGATGATTGGCCGGAATCATCGCCGGATGCACGCGCAAAAGCAGTCGATCGTCGACGCGACGGGCGATGGCAAGCAGACGGATCACACGTCCCATCTTTCGCGCAAGCTCATGGTCGACGCGATGAAAGCTCTCTATGCCCTCGACGACGATATCGCTATCGCGCACGGAGACGTCAAAGGCAAGCATCGATAAGATGGCAAGCTTCTGTGCCGCATCTTTGCCCGAAACGTCGAAGCTCGGGTCGGCCTCGGCGAATCCCTTCTGCTGCGCCAGTTTCAACGCCTCGGCATATTCCATGCCGTCATCCTGCATTCTTGTAATGATAAAATTGCATGTACCGTTCAGAATACCGACCATGCGCTGCATACCGCCGGCCGACCAGATAAGACGCATGTTGCGCACCAGCGGCAGAGCACCGCCCACAGCGGCCTCGAAGCCGATCGTCGTTGCCGGATTTTTCTTGCGTCCCTCGGCGATGGCCTCAAAGATCTCGGCCGATCTCGCCGCGATCAACGCCTTATTCGCCGTCACCACGCTCTTCCCGGCTCGCAGCGCCTTGAGAATCGCTGTGCCGGCCGGATCAAGGCCTCCCATCAGCTCGACGACAAGCTCGACCGAGGGATCGTCAATGACCTCGTCGATCGACGCCGTCGGAGCATAGGCAGAAAGCACAGGCTTCTTTTGAAAACTGCGGTCGGCAACACGACGCAGTACCGGACGCACTCCCGTTCGCGAGGCAATACGCTCGCCCTCGGTTTCCAGAATCTCGATCAATCCGCGCCCGACCGTGCCCGCACCAAGAAGTCCTATACCAATTTCTTTCATAATGACAGAGTTACCGTATTCCCGCTGCTATGAGCACACAGAGCGTGCTCGCACGACCCGACGGGCCGACATCCCAACTTTACGTTTCTTGATCTGAAGTCGATACTAATTCGCCATCGGTCAGTGTCGCCCGGCCTGCAACTGCCGCGCGAAGCGATCGATGTTCGCCGTGTCTGATTTCCAGACCCGACGGTAATCATGCCAGACGATCAATCCCGAAAGCAACGTGCCGAGGCCGATGACGGCAGCCGTCTGCGGGCCATCGAGCGCTGTGGGCAGCCCCTGTGACTGCCTGTAGCCGGCCATCAGGGCATACGAGAGGCCAAACGTAAAGGGGGATGAGAGAAGAAAGATATTGCGACCCCGTTCAAAACGGGTTTCGGTAAACTCCGGCTCGCCGTAAAACGGGTTGTGTGAGTCGGGGTCGATGCGCCATCCGAACTGAGGCAGATACGTTCGTTCGAGGTAGATGCGATCCTGCTGTCTCTGGAACTCGGCCTCAAGACGGGCCTCTTCGAGCGCATGCCTCGACTTCGGACGCTCGACGTCGACGGCCCGTGCCGGATCATCGGCGGGGCGGCCCTCGGGGTTACGAAAGAAACGCTGTGCCGGCGATTCCTGCTGCACACGATTGCGAAGATACGGCGGAATCATGGCGGGCCTGTATGCCGGATCTCTGGGCGTGGCGCGCTTCTCTTCAGTAGAGGACGGCACGGACTGTGCCTGCACCGGCACAGAGAGCGTCGCAAGAATGAGAACAGAGACGAGCGATCCTATCCTGTTCTTTATCGTCCTTTTACAGATCAACTTACGGATCAACGCCTCACCTGCCCTTTACCGAAACGAATCGGGGAATAGATACTCCAGCTTCTTAAGCGCCTGTGCATTCCGGCTGCCGGGAGACGTAATGACTGCCGCCGACGACGTCCCTTTAAACGGATTCGGCAGCTGCGACGCCGGACCGATCAGCTCTTTCACCAGTTTACGGGCATTCTCTGCATTGGCATGCAGATTTCCGATGACCATCTCAACCGTAACGGGCTCTTCTTCCACCTTCCAGCAGTCGTAGTCCGTCGACATGCAGACCATCTGATACGAGATCTCGGCCTCACGGGCAAGCTTCGCCTCGGGCAGAACGCTCATGTTGATAATGTCAGCGCCCCACTGCCTGTACATCAGCGATTCGGCGCGTGTCGAGAAGGCCGGGCCTTCCATGCAGATGAGTGTGCGATCGCGATGAAAGGGCACCTCAATCGTCGCATGCTTCGACCAGATCAGATCGGCAAGAATCGACGAGAACGGATCGGCAAACATAACGTGTACGACGACGCCTTCTTCAAAGAACGTAGATGGGCGGGCCTTTGTGCGATCGATAATCTGCGACGGTAAAACAAAATGACGGGGAGCGATCTCTTCGCGCAGCGATCCGACTGCCGAGAAGGCAATGATCTGCTCGACACCGAGCGACTTCAGGGCGGCGATATTCGCCCGTGCCGGCACCTCAGACGGATTGAGAAAATGTCCGCGACCATGACGCGCAAGAAAGGCCACCGGAGTTCCGTCGTACTTACCGACGATGATGCTGTCGGAGGGCTTACCCCATGGGGTTTCGGGAAAATATTCCTCTTCAATCTCAAGGCCGTCGATCTCATAGAGGCCCGATCCGCCGATGATGGCTACCTTAACATCTTTTCGCATTGCGGAGGAAAGGTTTTTCTGAGCGGCGCGGAGGGCGAGAAGAAAATCGAGCGCACTTGCTTACCTTTGAGTGCGGAAAAAGAACGATAGGCTACCGCGGGATAAGAGTTCAGAGGGATGAACCTCAGAGGCCGAGGAATTGCAGAGAAAGAAGAGAGGAGATCGACCTGTCCGGCAATCGCCTGATGGCCCTCTCTACGCAAGAAAGCGGATATACGCTACTGCTTAAAGTAGTATGGGAACGAGGCTACGCTAAAGTCATAAAGGAGTAATTCTCTCACATCTCAAAGCCCACGGATCGATTTCGCAACTCGACTAATAGGGTGCCTGAGCCTCCTGCCGAAAGGGCCGGGCCGCATCCCATTCTGCGCGATAGCTCTCAGGTACGCCCTCGTCAAAGACGCGATCGATCTGTGGCTCGGATTGCATATCGTTGAAATGCATGCGCACGAAGAGCTCTGATACGAATTCTTCTGATTGAACGACTCCCATCTCCATAACGGACGGGGGTCCCTCCAGGGCACAGGACGGATACTTCAAATGCATATAGAAGGTACGGCCGTCCGTGCTGCGACGCATCTCCTGGCCGAAGTGAACCGAATAGACGGGCCCGAAGTCGCAGCTTCCTGCACCGGCATGGCTTTCAGGTTGATACGGATAGGATAGAAGGCGACCTGGAAGAAGGACGAGCAACGCCTCGGTTATATGCGGGCAGCAGCACCGACAGTGGCTGAGCCTCGCAAATAGCATATTATCAAGAGGTCCGGAACTGACGGAAACGTTATCCTCCGCCTGAATCGTATACTGTTTCTGCGACATCGGCTCTCTGAGAAAGACCGTTGTGCGAAGATCAGCGCTGCAACCGTCATCGGGCGGCTTTTCTCTGCTCGTATAGATCTCGTAACCGCTCTGCTCACGTCTCTCTGCCGTCACGGGAATCGGAGCCTGCGTTGAATCCCATTCATAGGCTCTGTTATAAAGATTCTCGAAATATTCCAGTGTTGCCAGTTCAAAGCTTCGCGTGAAATCGGGATCGGTCCCGATAAGTGCGAAGCCCGAGAAGACCCAGCCCTGCTTTCCGTTGTACTCCACCTTCATCCAGGAGCCTTTGCGATTCTCGATGCGAAAGGTATCGCGCTGACGAAGAAGGACACGCCCCGATTCTTTATAGGGGATCAGGCCCGAAATCGAAGAATCAAGGGAAGGCCCCGAACGCAGATTCAGTCCGGATCGCGCAATAGATGCAAAATAGAATTCGACAGGCGAACTGGACAGCTGCTGCTCGTCAACCCATCCCGTTGCATTCGGCGTCGACACCTTGATCCAGAATTCCAGATAAGTCGAATTCAAGCGCTTCACCGTACGCGTTAGCCCACCCGTGCCGATAACCTCGGTTGCGTTGGCCAGGTGAGTGATGATCGTGCCTCCGGGACTACGATATAAAGGAACGCCTTCAATACCTCTCGTGTACCGAATCGTTTTCAGAGGTTGATCGGCTATTTCCAGATACCAGCGGCCGATCGTGCCCGTCCGGCCTTCATAGGTTACCCTGTAGTCGTCTCCTGTGGCGCCGGTGACGGTCAGCTCGGTGTTGTAAGGAACATGCAGCGAATCCTGCTCGCTGCCGTCCAGATTCAGATGAGCTCCGGTTAAAACGGAAACCCTGGCCTTCTGCGGATACCGGTCTTTTGAACAGCCGAGGAAAACGGGAAAAAAGACCGACATGATGGAAAGAAAAGGAAGCAAGAATAACCCTTTTTTAAAGCTGTGACTCACAGGTACGTCCTCTCTTGCATTAGATGAAAATTCAATCGATTTATGGACTGGCAGATGCAAAGTCATTCAGATCCTGAAGAATCGGCAACAGCTGTCTTCCTCGTTCCGTCAGACTGTATCCACCTTCGACGAGTTCGACGTAACCGGCCGCTCGCAGATCTTTCATGCGTCCGTTCAGCACCGTAGGCGATAGATTGCCACAGCGAGCCTTGAAACAGACGACCGTAGAAGGAACGCATGCAACTACTTCGCCGTTTCAACCGGCGTGGGGTTAGACGGAAAAACCACAACGCTATGAGCAGAGGCAATCATCGCCTCTCTTTCAGCATCGATCTGCAAATCAAGTGGCGCCCGCATGGCAATCAACGCAGTTCGATTAGCAAGCAGTTGTGTCCAGAGATCAAGCCGATACCAGCGGCCTGACGGATCGCCGCCCTCTTTCTTCCTGTAACGGAAGGCGATATGCTCTGCATCCTGGCCCCCAGTTTAATCTTCGTTGGTCTTACAATCATCTGCCCTTCAGGCAAACGATGCAGGAACGCAGTAATCAATTTTTCAGGATGCTGCGTTATGATTGCATCCATGGGATATTCACAGAGAACAAACAGCGGTTCCGGTGCGTTCGGAATAGAAATCTGGGCGCTCTTCGCTGTCATAGTGTAATCGAAAAGCCGATTCAGAACCGTGGAGGGAGGAGTAGTTTGATCCTTGTCTGTTTCCTGTTTGTCTACAAGTGCCCGGGAAACGTTGCGATCGTTAACATGCCAGGTAGAAGGAATCTCCATAGATAGATGGAGGCAAAGGTCGATCCGCTTCGTCGACTGAGCCTGTGCAGGCGATGATGTTAACAGAATGGTGGCCAGAAGGCCGGCTTGAATCAGAAGTGATCTCTTCACTTGCTCACCTCGTGCCTGCCGACGGGCCCCTTAAAGCTCTTTCGACGCCTTATCGAGAAAGGTCTTCTCCTTGCGCGAAAGCGAGTCCATGCCTTCTCTTGAGATCTTCTCAAGCAGACGATCGACCTCTTCTTTCATCTCGATGCGGCGCTCGATCTCTTTGCGCTTCTTATCGAGCCGCTTCTTTTTCTTCTGTTCTTCGAGCCGGGCCTTGAAGCGGGCGACCATGCCCATCTTTTCGGTATCGGCGCCGGCGGCGAAACGCGAGGCGGGCTGGCTCGATGAACGCGTCGAATAATACGGATTGCCGGAATAGCTATCCTGATAGAGCCGGCCGCTGCGGGACTTCAAGAAAAGAAAGAGGACGCCGGAGGCCGCGCTGGCCAGCTGCATGACAAGCGTGTCGGTCCGTCCCATAAGTAAAAAGATAAACAGGATGAGCACGATCCACTTCATGCGCAGCGGGAAGATAAACATAAAAAGGGCCTGGCGGTTCGGCCAGAGCACGCCATAGGCGACCATCATAGCGGCCAGGCCGCCGCCGAAGCCATAGGCGATAAAGGGCTGCCCGAGAGCCATACCGAGTGCGACGGTAAAGAGGCCGCCAAGCATCTGCGACAGGAAGAAAAAGCTGTAGAAATTGCGGCTGCCCCAGAGGCGGTCGAGTTCAGAGCCGAAGCTCCAGAGGATGAGCATCTCAAAAAGCAGCGAAATGCCATCCGAAAACCCAAATCCGAAGGGAGAGATCGCTCCTCTGACGACAAAAAAATGTGTGATCAGGGAGAGGGGTTGGAAATCCTGACTCGCAGAGAGGACGAGCGGAGCCAGCTGCGCCGGTCCCACCTGAAAAAACAGCGTGGCGACCAGCTGAACGGCAAAGGCCAGGACAAAAAGAACCATCAGCCTGAGAATCCCGTCTGAAGTGACCGGATATTGGATTTCGTATCCCTGCTGCATGAGCTTAGATCCTCCGCGTACCCTGCCAGGCAAGTAGAACCAGGAAGAAACCAGGTATGGAAGAAAAAAAAGTTCGAGAACTGCGATTTTACAAGTATTTCGTTGTGCTTCTGATGTCGGCAGCGGTCGTCGGCGGCCTGGCGTTTGGCGCACTCATCGGTGTCGTCGCCGACGGAGACCTCTCGCTGCTTGCCGGGTATCGCCCCTCTCGCCCCACTCGCCTCTATGATATTCGTGGCCGGCTCTTTGCCGAGATCTACCGACACCGCCAGGATCTGACACGTTACGATCGCATCCCGCCCGAGGTGCTGCAGGCATTTTTATCGGTTGAAGACGATCACTTCTATCATCACCATGGCTTTGACGTTCCGGGTATCTTTCGCGCCGCCATCAAGAACGTTCTCGCCGGTCGCATCGTCCAGGGCGGATCAACGCTGACACAGCAGGTTGCCAAACAGATCTATCTGAACGCCGAGAAGAAGCGTCCGAAAACCTTCACACAGAAGATTCGCGAAACCGTACTCGCACTCAAAATGGAAGAGGCTCTCTCTAAAGAAGAGATTCTCGAGCTCTATTTTAACGTCATCTATCTGGGCCACGGCTGCGAAGGCCTGAACTGCGCCACGGCCGTCTATTTCGACAAACGCGTCGAAGACCTCACGCTGGGCGAGGCGGCGCTGATGGCCCGACTTCCTAAGTCGCCCGTCGAGTACTCCCCCTATAAGTATCCTGAAAACGCGAAAAGCCAGCATAAGTTCGTGCTCGAACGCATGGTCGACGCCGGTTATATTGCCGGCGAACAGGCCGAGAAGATCCACACGGATTTCTGGAACGAATACTGGGGCTACTTCATCGTTCGTTCGCCATCAAAGAACATCCGCTCTGAGCGTCTGGACATGGCCCCCTACTTCACCGAATACGTGCGTAACGTGCTCGAACAGAGTCCCGAGGTCGGCGACGAGCTGCTCTACAGCGGAGGCCTTCGCGTCTACACCACGCTCGATCTTGACGAACAGCGCATCGCTCAAGATGAGATGGACAGGGCGCTTGAAAACGCCAACCGCATCGGCCGTAACTACGCGAAAAGCTCGGGCAAGGCCGGCGTCGATATGAGCCTGTTCGGCATCCATCGCCTGCTGGCAAGCATCGTTCCCGTCGGCGGCCCCGTCGTTACAGGGCTAACGCCAGGACAGCAGCTTCAGAAGTATATGGAAGAGGGCCTGCTTGATAGCGCGCAGATCCTCACGTATTTTAATCCGGCCGATCGCGAAGCTGCAGGATTCGAAGAGCTGCGTAAGGTTACCCGTGACTTCACCGAGAACCTGAACGTCGAAGGCGCCTTCATCAGTCTGAACCATGCCACCGGCGGCATCACGGCCATGATCGGCGGACGAGAATTCTCGCCGCAGAACCAGTTTAACCGAGCGCTTTTCGCCCGACGTCAGCCCGGCTCGGCCTTCAAGATCTTCGTATATGGGGCGGGCCTTGAGCGTCGCGTCATCAACTCGATGAGTCCGCTGAACGATGCTCCGCTGTACAACATCGCCGACGACGGCAGCTCCTGGGCGCCGGCGAACTACGACGAAGGCTTTATGGGACTTGTTCCGGCGACGATGGCAATGGCATACTCGCTCAATACCTGCTCGGTACAGACCTACTACAAGGTCGGCCCGACGCCGATCGTTAACCTTGCGATGCGCATGATGAAGATCACAAGCCCGCGTCGCTTCAACTACGACCCCGCTCTCTCGCTCGGTTCGAGCGAGATCACTCCGATGGAACTGGCGACGGCGACGGCCATCATCGCCAACGATGGAAAAAACGTCATCCCCTACGCCATTCGTTCGGTACGCACATCGGGCGGTGATCCGATCTACAGCCAGGAACGCACCGTACGCGATGCCATCCATACGATGACGAAGAACAACTCCATTCAGGTGATCGAACCCGGTCTTGCCTTTATTCTGCGTCAGATGATGATCCGCACAGCCGATTCGGGCACCGTCACTCGCGGCCTGCGCACGCCCGGCGAAGGCGGATTCTCGGGCGATATGGCCGCGAAAACAGGAACGACGTCGAGCTGGTCCGATGCCTGGGTAACCTCGTTTAATCCGCAGTTCTCGACCGTGATCTGGTTCGGCTTCGATAAGTCTTCGGTCACGCTCGGCCCCGGACAGGCAGGCGGCGCCATCGCCACGCCCGTTCTCGGTTCGGTGATGCGACGCTATTACAATACGATCGGAACTCCCGCTCCTTCGTTCAAGGATCGGTCGGATGGGAACCGTCCGCCGCATGACGTGGTGCCCGTAAGCTGCGATGGCTGGGCGCTTGCGTCGACTGAGATCAAAGGTCAGACGCTGAAACCTCCTATGGATGCGATCTGCGGCATCAGCGAAGAGACGCGCATCTACGACCAGCGCGAGCTTCTGATGAAAGAACTGGGCATCACACCCGAAGAGATCGGCGGACAGAAAGGCGTGCGCGTTCGCTTCCGCGATTAAAATTTACCCGCCTCAAGGCGGATTCGGGAATACGGGACGGGTCGCATGCGACCCCGACCGTTCCGGCTATTATGACTTCAAGGTCGACGACCAACACATTTCGAGGATGATATGAAAAGCAAACACGTAGGACGAGATAAGTTAAATTCACAGATGGGCAAACTGTACCTGAGCTCCATCGATAAAAAAAGAGGGGCCGAGCCGGGCGAAAGCGTCACACTGCGTGTAACCGATATCCAGGATCCGGAATTCATCTTCGTTAACTCCGCCTTTGGAGCCGGTGTGATTCCCCGCGTTCAACTGATCGACGCCGAAGGCGCCGTAACGGTGAACCCAGGCGAACAGATCGAGGCCTTCTTTCTTGAAGAGAAGAACGGCGAACGCATCTTTACCATCTTCCCGGTGGGAGCGATTGCGCGTACCATTCTTCGCAGAGCCTTTGAAAACCGCACCGTGATGACCGGTAAGGTGCTCAAGCCGATTAAAGGCGGCTATGAGATTCAGATCGGCGACGAAACGGCCTTCTGCCCCGCCTCGCAGATGGAAGGCGAGCCCGAGAAGAACGCTCAGCTGAAATTCCTCATCATCGAAGCGCCTGACCGCAACATCGTCGTATCTCACAAGCAGTATCTGGAAACCGAAAGACAGCGTCATAAAGAGACGATGATCTCGAACCTCGAAGAAGGATCGGTCGTGCAGGGCACCGTAACTTCGCTTCGCGATTTCGGCGCCTTCGTCGACATCGGCGGCGGCGTCGAGGGTTTGATTCCGTTATCCGAACTGTCTTACAAGCGCGTCAATCATCCGTCTGAGATGCTGAAAAGCGGCGAAGAGATTCGCGTGAAGGTCATGTCGGTAAACTGGAAAGAGGACCGTATCACTCTTTCGCTGAAAGAGCTGCAGCAGAACCCCTGGCAGGGAGCGCTTCCCTTTCAACCGGGCGAGCTGCTTGCCGTCACCGTCGAGAGCATCCGTCCGTTCGGCGTATTTGTGAAGCTTCCCGACGGGTTCCGCGGCCTGATCCCCGCCTCTGAGACGGGCGTTCCGCGCGGCACGCCTTTTGATAAAGAGTTCCAGCGCGGCCAGCAACTGAAGGCCGTCATCATGGAGATCAACAGAGAACAGCAGAAGATCTCGCTTTCCGTTAACCGTGCGAAAGAAATGCAGGATCGCGCCGAATTCGAACAGTACATGGCCGACGGCGCTCCGAAGCAGGAAGAAGAGAACATCTCAAGCTTTGGCCGCATCCTGATGCAGTCTCTGGATAAGAAGAAATAAGAGATTATGACGCTGAATCGTTCCCGGAAGCACAGGCAGCGGGAACGATTTCATAACTCCTTCTCGCAAAAAAAGCGGCCTTTTTCTGGCCGCTTTTTTATTTCCGGAGCGCCTCCCCGTCGCGGACGCCCTACACGTAGCTGCTCAGGACGGCCTTGATATACGTGAGAATAAAATCGGGCATCGGATCAAAGATCGCCCACTGCTCGAGCTGAATCTTCAGCCACAGTATAGCCGAGGCCGGGAAAAGAAAAAACAGGGCCTTGAATACAAGCGGGCTGCGCTGACGCCAGACTGCATCCATCCCACCTGTTAAAAAGCCAAGCGTACCCAGGGCGAAGGCCAGGCCTTCGGGGCTGAGCTCTCTCTTGAAGAAGAGCGAGACGGGAATAAAGGCCATGCCCAGATCAAAGAGATCGGCAGGCAGGCGTCGTAAAAGGCGACGATGATAGGGGCGCTTTTTGTTTTCGTCGATGCGCTTCGCCCTCAAATAATCGCGAAGCAGATCCTTTACCGTCTTATGCCTGATGTTCTGCCAGGTAAAAAGATCGCGGGTGCGCGTGCTTTCGGGGATGGCGGATTGTGTCGGCAGGCCATAGATCCCATCCAGCGATCGCAGCACGTGATTGTCGGGAAAATACTGAAAGAACTTTGCAAGCGGACGCATGCGCCGGTGCAGATCGACGACGCGGTTCGTGGCAAAATCCCTTTCCTGTAAAAGGACGCCTTTTTTGACGACGGCGATGTAGATGCGTTCGCCATCCTCGCTCGGATGATATTCAATGCGCACAAGCTCCCGCGCAAAGTTATAGTCCAGCTCGACGCTGCTGCCGTCGGGGAACTCCCCCACGTAGGTTTTATTATAGCCTTCACGCCGGCAGGGACGCACCCGCCAGACCCGTCTGTAATCCACGCCGGGTTCTTTCAATTCTGCCTGCATCATATAGAGGAACGGCGGCCCGCTGCGATCCTTGAGTTTTTTTCGGAAAGAGTTGACGGAGAGCGTCCGGAGCCGATTTTCACGATATTATGCAGCTCACCACCATTCTGAGCGAAGATATCCGCTTTCGCGGCAATCTGAAATTCGACCACACCCTGCGCATCAACGGATCCTTTCAGGGCACCATCCAGTCCACAGGAGAATTGATCATCGGCGCAGACGGAAAGGTGGAAGCCGATATCAAAACCGAATCGATGCAGTTAGAAGGCGACCTGACGGGCAACGTCATCGCCGGAAAGCGCATCTCCCTGCGCCGCACCGCACGCATGCACGGAGATCTGCGCTGCCAGGAACTTGAGATCGAAGCCGGCTCGAAGTTCACCGGCAGCTGTATCATGGACAATCCATGAATCCCTCTTTGATTCTGCGCATACCTGCTACGACAGCAAACCTGGGCCCGGGCTTCGATCTTTTCGGCCTGGCCCTTTCGCTTTATAACACCATAGGATTTGATTTCGATGCAGGCGCCGATTTCCGCCTTGTCGATACGGAAGGCCGAGATCTGCCCATCGCCCCCGAAGATAATCTGATCCGCACCGCCTACGAGCATATGTATCGCAAGCTGGGCGGAGGCAAGGCCCCTGCCTGGAACGCCGTCGTAGATGCGGCCACCGCTCCAGGAAAAGGCTTCGGTTCGTCGGCGATGGCCGTCGTCGCCGGCGTTCATCTCGCCTGGGCGATGCTGCGTTCGGGCGGCATCGATTCGCTTGTCTCGTCGGTTGAAGAGGGCTTTCGCCCCGAAACACACAGCGACGAGATCGCCGGCTTTCTTGATCTTGAGCCGCATCCCGATAACGTCGTGCCGGCTCGCGTCGGCGGATGGGTGTTCTGTAGCGATACACGCACCGTGCTGCGCCACAGTCTGCCCGATTCGCTCGGCCTTGCTATTCTTATTCCCGACTATTCCATCTCCACCGAGAAGAGCCGTCAGTCGTTACCCCTGCAGATCAGCAGAGAAGATACGCTGGCCAACATGCGCGGATGTCTGCTCTGGCTTGAGTATATCCATTCCGGTCGTATCGATCTGCTCGAACAGGCTCTTGCTTCTGACCGGCTGCATGAGCCCTATCGCACGCCTTCTCTACCGGGTTATCAGGCGATGAAGCAGGCCGTTCTTCGTGAAGGCTGCGTCGGCATGACGCTCTCAGGATCGGGCCCCGGCATCATCGTTTACTTCGATCGCACAAGACAGGAACAGCTTGAATCGCGACTGCGCGCTCTTGCTCTCGAACATATCGGTCCGGCGACGATCGTTCATTTCTGCACTCCGGACCCCGACGGCCTTGTATATCTGAAGGCAATGCCCGGAGCGACCGCTCCTTTACAGGCGTAACCGGCCCTTCGCCCGGAACGAAATGAACTGCGAAGCCTCTCTATCGTCTATCAAATCAAATCAGGATGAATCAGAAGATGAAAAAACTCGGAACCTTGCTTTCCCTCCTGCTGCTTGTATCGCTTGCAGCCTGCGGAAACAAACCCTATATCGAACTCGACGGTCGTAAAATCACGGAAAGCGATCTCAAAAAAGACGAGAATCTCAAGGCGCGTCTCGAACAGCTTAAGGCCTCGATCGACAAGCAGTATAAGGCTCAGGTAGAGCAGATGCTTCAGGAACTGGCGCATAAGCGCATGATCGAGAAAGAAGCGAAGGAAAAGGGCATGGACGTTCAGGCCTACATGGACTCCATTCAGCAAACGGCGGCCCGCCCCACTCAAGAAGAGGTGGATAACTTCTATAACGATCTGAAAAAGAACGGTCAGCTCCAGGGCGCCGGCGAAGGCATTAAAAACGACATCGCCAACTATCTGGCTCAACAGAATCGCGAAGCGGCCATCCAGACCGAGATCGGTCGCCTGAAAAAGAAATATGGCTATAAGGTTCCGATGGACCGCGTCGAAGTATCGACGGTGGGCGAGCCCCTGCGCGGAAGCAAGAATGCAAAAGTAACGATCGTGGAATTCACCGACTTCGAATGCCCCTTCTGCATGAGAGCTCAGAAGTCTACGAAAGAGCTCCGTGACCGTTATGGCGACCGCATCAGCTTCGTATTCAAGGACTTCCCTCTGGACTTTCATCAAGACGCCATGGGCGCCCATATTGCGGCAAACTGCGTGCAACGCGAGAAGCCCGAGGCATTCTGGGATTTTTTCGACGGTCTTTTTGATCCGGCGCGCGACAAAGCGACGCTACAGATGGATTCGCTGCGAACCCGCGCCCTTTCGCTCGGCGTCGATGCAGGTAAGTTTGAAGCGTGCATGAACGATCCGTCCATCATGAAAGAGATTGAAGACGACATCAAAGAAGGAAGCGCCATCGGCGTATCGGGCACTCCGGCCTTCTTCATCAACGGCCGTCTGATCTCGGGCGCCCAGCCTGCCGAGGCCTTCATCGAGATCATCGAAGAAGAACTGGCGAACTGACGTTTTCTCAGGCCTGCTCCGGCAATCGGAGCAGGTTATGCGCCGCATACGAAGACCACATATTTAGAGAATGACCGAAGCGCATCCATTGCAGAGGGCTTCCCGTGCTGCTCTGTTCTTTATCCTGCTTCTAACGATTTTTCCCTTTAGCTGTCTGCCTTTCGCTGCCGACCGCCAGACAACTCCGGAATCTCCAGGATCCCTGCCAGGATCCCTGATTGAGGTTATCCGCGGAGAGGCTGCTCTGCTGATTTCTGTTCCTCATGACGGATCGCTGGATGCATCTTTACCGAAAAGAGAGAGCGGAGCGGATTTCTCGCTCGACCGAGATGTGAACAGCGCCCTTCTTGCGCGCGACATCGCTGCCAGCTACGCCGGCATTCAGGGAAGCCATCCGACACTTATCATCAATCGCCTGCACCGCATCTACCTTGATGTGAACCGCCCCCGGAGCGAGGCGGCCACAGACAGCAATGCCCTGCAGATATATGACCTGTACCATCAGACCATTCAAGCAGAGACGCACCGGCTGAAGGCGCTTCATGGCAGCGTCCTGTTCGTCGATCTGCATGCGCAGGCGACGTATCCGGCCGACTTGATGACGGATCGCGAAAGCACGGCTCTTCTCGCTTTGCAGAAGATCGCTCATCGGTATTCCGTTTACGGAATCTCTGCTATTGCGAGGGCCGATCTGTTCGAACACACCTGCCTCCTGCCCTGCTCTCTTGTGATCGCCCCTGTGCCCGATGGCTTTCTTGACGGCTACACGGCGAAAAGCGTTCGGCAGAGCGGCATACAGAGCCTGCAACTCGAGGTACACGCCCGCCAGCTACGCAACGAAACGCGACGCAGGCAACTTGCCGATGCACTGGCACGGCTGCTGGTGCGGTAGGGCCGCTGCGAGCGTAAAATCAGATTAACCGCTGAGGGCTCTGAGGGCGCGGAGACACAGATCGCAAGGGAAATTGGGAGAAGAGAGATAGCCCGGATAATTGTGGCTGCGTTTCCTCAGGGAAACCTCATAGCATTGAGTTATTCCTTTGATGTGTTCACTTTGTCCTGTACGAGTCACACCCCCAAGGCAATGCTACGATGATATAATTTCATAAGACCACACGATTCGGAGATTATAAAAAAAGTCACTTTCACCAGTTAGCTCAGTAATAAGGCACTTTATCCCTTTTAATGGCTGTCATCACATCGGATTTTTGTGCATTGGGTGCTGATACCAGGCGAAAGAGCTCCTGAGAAGGAGCATCGACAATATCATTCACCGCTTCAATTTCTTCCTGAGATAAAGGACCAAACTTCTCTTCAAGAAGAGAAACAAACAGATTACGCCGCTGTTCAATGATAAGGATAAATGAATTGATACGCCGAATATCACTTTCCCATCGTTGACGCATATAGCGCGCATAATCCTGTCGGCCTCCCGGCCACAGCTGAACGCTTTCGAGCTGCAAATCCCCTGTGTCAAACCGTCCGACGACCCAATTCTGACCGGATTGGCGACCATCTATGCGATGCCGTATAGTAAAGTCCTGCACAACCCCTTTGTACAAAAATACATAGTACAGGATGCTTTCCATATTTACGTAACTGCGGAACTCACCTCGCTCCTCATAACGATCGTACGTAAACCCAATGATGCGGTCCACGAGAAAGACGCGGTCATGAATACGCTTCTTAAAAGGGACAAGATATGTAAACCTGAGATTCGGGCCTTTCGGATAGACACTCAGGATTTCTTCTTCTGTGGTTACTCCTTTCACTGGCATTCTGTCCTCACGAAACTCGAAAGACCACCCAAACGGTGCTTTCAGAATGTCACCACGGAAGCGCTGATCAAACGTCCAATTGTCGCTCAAAAAGATCGAACATCCACTGAAGAAAATTACCCCAAAAACACTTATTCCAAGACGCATAGTTCTCTCCTTCAGACGCTGACTCTATACACCCTGACGTGAGAAAACTATTCCTGCAAGTCCTTATACGCTCAGTAAACCGAATGAGCTGCATCAGCGCCTCCGCCCG
This sequence comes from Leptonema illini DSM 21528, assembly GCF_000243335.1. Taxonomy (NCBI): domain Bacteria; kingdom Pseudomonadati; phylum Spirochaetota; class Leptospiria; order Leptospirales; family Leptospiraceae; genus Leptonema; species Leptonema illini. The sequence continues at coordinate 2,355,519 of NZ_JH597773.1, forward strand.
TTGCATGAAATCCATGGTCCAGGGCGGAACACACAGGCGAACCCCTGCTTTTGGCTCCCTCCGCGGTTGCAAAGAAGGCGGGCGCTCTCCAAAGGTTGTCCCCCGAAAAAAAACTGGACGCCAGAAAGATCTGTCGCTACTTCGGATCTGTAAATGCGTTCTCTCGTCGTAAACGTAATGCTTCTTGTCTCTGTGGTGGTGCTCCAGCGCAGACATAGATGCTTTACGCCCGAGAGATAAAGCCAGCCGGTTACCGGACTCAAAAAGGCCCTCGTCAGCGTAAAGCAGGCGGGGGCCTTTTTGTTTTTCGGGCCGGCCAGGCGAATAAAAAGCAAAGGAGCAGACTATGAAGAACGAAATGACCGGAGCGGAATTTATCATCGATTTTCTTGTGAAGAAGGGAGTGCATACGATCAGCGGCATTCCAGGCGGGGCGAATCTACCCCTTTATGACGCCCTGCAGCGCAGTCCCATTAGACATGTACTGGCCCGGCATGAACAGGGAGCGGGCTTTATCGCACAGGGTATGGCGCGGGCCACCGGAGAACCGGGCGTCTGCTTCGCATCGTCAGGGCCAGGCGTTACCAACCTGGCCACCGCCATCGCCGATGCCATGATGGATTCCATTCCCGTTCTCGCCATCACAGGTCAGGTTCCGACGTCGCTGATCGGCACCGACGCCTTTCAGGAGGTGGATGCCGTCGGTATCATGACGCCGATCACAAAGGCAGCCTTTATGATTCGCAACATTGACGAGCTTCAGGAAAGGCTTGAAGAGGCCTATCATATCATGCTCGACGGGCGTCCGGGGCCGGTTCTTGTCGATGTTCCGAAAGACATACAGTTCGCAAAGATGCCGGCCGCAAGTCGATCGTTTCAGGCTCCCTCAAAGCCTGCCACGTTCAACAGGGCCCCGTCGAATCCCACGCTTTCGGACTCAGATATTAAAACGAAAGATGCAGAGGCATCGCTGCCTTCACTGCCATCAACGAATTCGTTTCACGATAAGGTCAAAGCCATCGTCGCCATGTTGCAGGAGTCGAAACGTCCGTTGATCTATGCCGGTGGCGGCATCGTCTATGCCGGAGCCGCTGACGAATTCAGAGCCTTGATCGACGCCTTGCAGATACCGGCCGCCTTAACGCTGATGGGCCTTGGTACTCTGCCTGAAACGCATCCGTTGAACCTCGGCATGCTTGGCATGCACGGCAACAGATCGACGAACCATGCCATTGAAGAGGCCGATCTGATTCTCGCTCTGGGAGTGCGTTTCGACGACAGGGCGACCGGAAACGTACATACGTTCGCGCAGAATGCAAAGATCGTTCATATCGATATCGACGCCTCTGAGATCGGCAAGAATCGCTCCGTCGAAATCGGTCTGTGCGCCGATCTGAAAGAGGCGCTGACGGCACTTTTGCATGCGCTTCACGGTTATGAGAAGCCGATCGGTCAATCGTCCTGGCTTGATCACATCGAGTTATTACGAAAAGAGGATTACCTTCCCGAAGAATGGCTGGATAACCCCTTTCATCCCGTCGCCCTGCTGCGACATCTGGGCGAGATCGCTCCGGCCGATGCGATCTTTACGACAGACGTCGGTCAACATCAGATGTGGGCGGCGCAGCATCTGTCATTGCGAGGTCCGCGAAGCTTTCTCACGTCAGGCGGAGCAGGCACGATGGGATTCGGCCTGCCTGCCGCGATTGGCGCCGCCCTTGCCTACCCTGAGCGTCCCGTCATCTGTATAACGGGGGATGGATCGCTCTTTATGAACCTGGCCGAGCTTTCGACGGCGGCTGAGCTGAATCTGAATATCAAGGTCCTTGTTTTCAACAACAATCACCTCGGACTTGTCCGTCAGCAGCAGGATCTCTTTTATCAGAAGAACTTCTTCGCCATCCGGTATGATCGCCCGACCGATTATGCGATGGTGGCTCGCGGGATGGGCTTTGAGGCGCGAAACATCCTGCACGAGCAGAACGTCGGCGAGATCCTTGAAGCGGCGCTTTCAGAGAATGGGCCCGTTCTTCTGAACATCCCCATCGACGAAGAGCAGCATGTACTGCCCATGGTACCGCCCGGTAAGGCGAATATCCAGGCGATCACTCCGGTTGCATCGACCCGATAGCCGACCGTATAACGCAAAAAGGGAGGCACTGGCCTCCCTTTTATCCATGCATACAGGACCGCTCTTCAGTTGCCCTGTATGCTCTTTTTAAAGCCGAAACGAATCAGAGGATGCCGGAGTTATCCACAACCGACATCAGCTCTTTTACGGCGCCGGCCGACTTATCAAGAGCGGCTTTCTCGTCGGCGGTGAGCTGGATCTCGATGATCTTCTCGACGCCTTTCTCGCCCAGGATAACGGGAACGCCCATGAAGATGCCCTTATGACCGTATTCGCCTTCGCAGAGAACGGCGCAGGGGAAGATGCGCTTCTGGTCACGGATGATCGACTCTGCCATGGCAATAGCCGATGCGCCCGGAGCGTAGAAGGCCGAGCCCGTTTTCAGAAGATTGACGATCTCGCCGCCGCCGTTACGCGTACGATCTTCCATTGCGCGGATTTTCTCGGCGCTCAGTCCCGGATAATCGGGAAGCGGAATGCCGCCGATCGTCGAATAGCGGGAGAGCGGAACCATCGTATCGCCGTGGCCGCCGAGAACGAAGGCGGTGATGTCGTTTACAGAAACGCCGGTTTCCATAGAGATGAAGGCACGGAAGCGAGCGGAGTCAAGCACGCCGGCCATGCCCATCACGCGGCTTTTCGGAAAGCCCGTAACCTTCTGCATCACATACACCATCGCATCAAGCGGATTGGTGATGATAATGACGAAAGAATCGGGAGCGTATTTCTTGATGTTTTCGGCGACGTCTTTTACGATTTTGGTGTTCGTGGCGATAAGGTCGTCACGCGACATACCCGGCTTACGCGGAATACCGGCCGTTACGATGCAGATGTCGGCGCCGCGAATATCTTCGTAGGAGTTCGTTCCCGTTACGGTGGAGTTACAGCCTTCGACGGGAGTGGTCTCCATCACGTCCAGGCCCTTGCCCTGAGGCACGCCTTCGACGATGTCAAAGAGGATGACGTCGCCAAGCTCCTTCTGAGCGGCAAGCAGAGCCATAGTTCCGCCGATCTGACCGGCGCCGATTAATGCGATCTTCTTTCTGGGCATAGAAATACCATCCTTACAATATTATCATCCTCTGCACTGGAGGAAAAATTAGTATACTTTTCTTAGAATTTTTTCAAGGCCGATGCGGTCAAGGAATTTCAACCCCTGAGAGCAACGCGCCGATCAACGCGCATACTTGCGCACGATATCGATGAATTCCTGCAGCGAACGCTTGCTCTCGTCGGGGTCGACGGTCTCCTGAAAACACTGGTAGGCCTGCTTTTCGAGAATGGCCATCGCCACCCCGTCAAGGGCCGACTTCACGGCGCTGATCTGGTTCAGAATATCCACACAGGTGCGCTGGTCTTCGATCATCTTTCCGATGCCGACGACCTGCCCCTGAATGCGATTCATTCGCCGCCCGAGAGCGGCGATGGGATTCTCTTCCGAGCCTTCCAGCTCCTCTTCTATTCCCGGAGCCGGATCGCCAGCCTTCCGGGGAGTTTTCTCTTTGCGCTCGGACTTTTTAACGGCCATTTATCCTCGATGTTTATCACCGGCGAAATGATCAAGCCCTTTCATAATATCGTCCAGGCTTCCTATATCCATCGGCAGGATGACCGTATTCTCAGGACGGGCGATTCCGCCGATTTTTTGCAGATATTCCTGAGCCAGGCTGAGGTACACGGCCTGGCGTCCGCCCGTCATCTCGATGGATGCGGCGATTTTCTCAATACCGGCCGCCGTCGCCCGTGCGATTGCAAGCACCTCCTGTGCCTGTCCTTCGGCCTCATTGATCAGCTTCTGTTTCTCACCTTCTGACTTGTTAATGAGTTCCTGCTTCAAGCCCTCGGATCGGTTGATCATCGAACGCATATCGCCTTCGGACCTGGCAATCACGGCTCGCTTATCTCGCTCGGCCGTCATCTGCTTCTCCATCGAAGCCAGAACCGTCTGCGGAGGCGTGATGTTCTGAATCTCATAACGCAGGATGTTGATGCCCCAGTTATCGGCGGCCTCGTCTACCACGCGCACAATCTGAGCGTTGATCGACTCACGTTCTTCAAAGGTACGATCGAGTTCGAGCGAGCCGAAGGCGGCGCGCATGGTCGTCTGCGCAAGCTGAATCAGCGCATAACGATAGTCGGCGACGTGATAGGCTGCCTTGTAAGGATCGATGACCTTCATGTAGATGATGCCATCCACGCGAATCAAAACGTTATCTTTCGTAATGCAGTTCTGCGACGGAACGTCAATGGCCTCTTCTTTTAACGTGAGAATATATTCTACGTTATCAAAAAACGGAATCAGCGGATGAAAGCCTGCATAGAGACTTGTGCGGTATTTGCCCAATCGCTCGACGATGTAAACGTCCTGCGCCGGTACGATGCGGATGGCCCGCGCGAACTTGAAGGCAACATAAATGAAGAGAATAACGTAAAAAATCAAGCCTATTGTATCTAACATACCCATTGTAATTCTCCTGCGCCTTATTGCTTCGGCGTCTTCGGCGGTCGCGGAAACTGTCCGCTGTCGGTTTTCATGGCCTCGGTAATACCTGACACGCCCTGAAAGAAGCTCTGAATGACAGCCGGGCCAAGAGGAATGACCTGCGTCTTCGAGGTTTCGACGACGTCGCCGAATTCACGAATAAACTCTTCGGCAATACGCAGCTTCATCGCATCATCGCCGCCCGGTCGCGCAATAGCGGCGGCCACAAGGCGGATCGATTCTGCCGTAGCCTCGGCCACAAGCTCGATCTGCCGGGCACGGCCTTCAGCCTCGTTGATGCGTCGCATCTTCTCGCCTTCAGAGACGTTGATCGACTCGACCTTATCGCCTTCGGATCTGTTGATCGTCGCCGAACGCTCTCCCTCAGAATGAAAGATCTCGGCTCGTTTATCGCGCTCCGCCGTCATCTGCTTTTCCATCGTTGCAAGCACGGTTTTCGGCGGCATGATATTCTTGATCTCGTAACGGGTAACCTTCACGCCCCACGGATCGCTGGCAAGGTCAAGGGCTCGAATGATGTTATCGTTGATCGTTTCGCGCTCCATCAGCGTATGATCGAGATCAAGCTTACCGATCTCTGAACGCATGTTCGTTTGCGCAAGCTGAATCGAGGCAAAGCGATAGTCGCTGATGCCATACGAGGCCAGCTTCGGATCGACGACCTTGATATAGAGGATTCCGTCCACCTCTACCTGAACGTTATCTTTGGTAATACATATCTGAGGGGGAACATCGATGCTCTCTTCCTTCAGAGTATGCCTGTAGGCGACACGATCGACGATCGGAATCAGGAAATGGAAGCCAGACCCGAGGGTGGCGCTGTAATTCCCCAGCCTTTCTTTAATGAAAGCATGCTGGTGAGGAACGATGATAAAGGTCTTCCAGATGACAAAAAGCACCAGAAGAAGCAGAACGGCGGGAATACCAAACATGGCTGCACTGTAATCACGGCAAAGCTGCCGTCACCCATTTTTTTGAATTCTTGCTCGCATCTCGCAGACAATGCAATTGACTGATTCAAGCGAATCAGACATCTGCTTTTCTATGGACAACGTGTACCAACCTCCTCAAGCAAATCTGCAGCCGGACGATGATTTCGGAGCGGGCACATTCAGCATCAGCCGGGCCTTCAGCCTGGCAACGTCGACGTTCGGAAAGAAGTTCGGCCTGGCACTCGGTATTCTTTTACTGATGGTCATTATTTCGTTCGTCATTGTTTTTGCCGTCACGCTGCTCGGAGTGATTTTTCGCCTGACCGAGATCGTGCTGGGTCTGTGGATCATCTTAACTATCATGGTTTTTCCGGTATTTTTTGCCTCCTACACAGTCATCGGCTATCGCTTAATACGCCGGGAGGCTTCGGTTGGCGACCTGTTCTTAGGATTTCGGTCTTATGGATCGACCCTTGTCACGGCCATCAGCCTCTTCATACTCTATTATCTTATCACAATCCCTTTTAGCCTTCCGCAAATGCTCTACCTGTTTGAGGGTTTTCCAACAGAGAACGTCATGGAAAACATGTCCTCCTATATGGCCGGACTGAAGGCAAAGCAAGAGCAGATATACGATGCAGAAAATATCTGGCGCGTTTTCCTGGGCTACGCAGGATACCCTTTTGCCCTCTATTTTTGGGGAAGGGTGCAGATGGTTCTGCCGCTTGTAATACTACGCGAAAGCGGCATCGGGCAGGCCTTTAAGTCGAGCTGGCAATTGACGGGGCCGCATCATCTCAAGCTCGCCCTGTATCTATTCCTGATAACTATTGTTATGATTATCGGCTTCGCCATCCTTGCTTTTGGCATCGCCCTTTCTGCCTTAACGGGATCCCTTGCAATCATTCTGATCCCGGCCTGCGTCTTCCTGCTTCTCTTTGTTTTCGCCTACGGCCTTATTCTTTACGGAGCGGCGACCTATCAGCTTTTCGGCGACGACACGCAGCAGCCGGCGCCACAATAGGCTACGGATTGCAGTTAATCAGCACCTTACCGCCGCTCATCTGACGGCTGTAGTCTTCAATCGCCGCATGGATCTCTGCAAGGGGATAAATGCGGCGCACCTCGGTCTTGAGCTCGCCTGCAAGATGCTTCTGCACCGACCATCCGAGCCGCATCAGACTGAGAGCGGACTGCTTCTGTAACCAGAGCGAAAGCCAGAATCCGCGAATCTGCGCCTCTTTAAAGATCAGAAGACCCGGCGAAAGAGCACAGGCCTCGCCGGATAACCCACCGTACACGAGAACCGTCGAGAAGGCCGGCATACAACCGACAAGCTGCTGTGTGAGCGCTCCACCGACGGCATCGACGGCCATCGTCGCCTGAAGCTTACGCGCAAGAACGGCAAGCTTTCGCTCAAAATCGGGAGCAGTGCTGTTTAATACGTACTGCGCTCCCTGCTCTTCAAGCGTATTCACCTGCTCGTCGCGCCGCACGATATTGATCACAGGCCGACCGTTTACCGCGGCCAGCTTCCGGATCATTCCGCCCAGGGCGCTTGCCGCCGCCGTCTGGATCAGGGCGCCATGACGTCCTTTCTCGAAGATGTTATACATCGCCACCGCCGTCATCGGATTCACGATGAGCGACGATCCCTGTTCCAGACTAACGCTGCGACGCAACGGAATACATCCCTTCGCATCGGCGACCATGTATTGCGCCCAGGTGCCGTCTCCCGAACTGGAGGCGCAGGCCACGCGACGTCCCACAAGAAAACGACTCCACCCTCCACCATAGGCGACGACGGTTCCGCTGCCCTCAAAGCCCGGCACCGCAGGCAGCTTTTTCTTAATACCGTACTGCCCTGATAAAAAGGCAAGGTCGGATGGATTGATGGACGCATAGGCCATGCGAATCAAGACCTGCCCCGGTTGCAGAGCGGGTAACTCGACCTCCTGCACCGGCATATCGGCAGGCGTTCCATAACGGAGCAGCCGCGCTCCCTGCATCGTCGTAACAGGAATCATATCATACTCTCCAGGGACTGAACATCTTACGAACCATGAAGCCCGTAAGCTTCAGACCGTTACCCATCCGCGCAAAGAGAGAGGGCGACATGACGAAACGAAGGGCCTGAAGCAGCGCTGTATACGTGCGTTCATCAAACGGGAACCACCACAGATTACGACTGGGCGAGAGAAAATCCCAGTTCACCAGTTTCGCATGCGTCATCTCATCGAGGCCGAGATGCGAATGCGTGCGCCCGAGTCCTGACTCCTTCCAGCCGCCCCATGGCGTCTCGGACTGTCCGTGCGTGTAAAGATGGTCGTTGATCGTCGTCACTCCGCTATGCAGCTTTGCGGCGATCCTGCGTCCCTCAGAGAGGTTGCGCGTCCATACCGATGAGGTTAACGCCATCGTCGAGTCGTTCGCCAGCCGGATCGCCTCTTCGATATCACGGAACTTCATAACGGGCAACACCGGACCGAACGTCTCTTCGCGCATGATCTCCATTGAATGATTCACGCCGGTCATCAAAGTCGCCGGATAAAACCATCCTTTATCGGCCCCTGCAGGCTGCGACTGCGCGACGATCTTCGCACCGGCTGAAAGGGCGGCCTCAACCTGAGAGCGCACCGTTTCAAGCTGCTCTTTCGTCGTCATCGCCCCCATATCGACGCCATGCCCGGTATCAGGGCCGTGGCGCATCGCCTTCGTTTTCGCAGCGAGCATATCCACAAAGCGATCATAGACCGATTCATGCACGTAGATGCGCTCCACGCCGCCGCAGCTCTGTCCGGCGTTTTGATATCCGGCCCAGGCGGCGCCGCTTGTCGCTCGCTCAAGATCGGCGTCGGGTAGCACGATCATCGGATCCTTTCCGCCCAGCTCCAGCGAAAGCGGCGTTAGAGTCGCCGCCGCCTCGGCCATCAATCTTTTACCGGTCGGAACAGAGCCCGTAAAAAAGATCTTATCGATACCGTTGTCGAAGAATCCCCGGCTAACCTCGGCGCCCGATCCGACGATATGAGAGAAGAGGCCTTCAGGCAGCTCGCCGGCAGCGACGATCTTATCGATGGCCTCGCCCACAAGAACCGTAGCGGCGGCGACCTTCAGCATGACGGCGTTACCCGCCATGAGGGCCATCACCACCTCGCCAAACGGAATGGAGAGCGGATAATTCCAGGGGCTGATGATGCCGACGATGCCGACCGGCACACGAATGATCTGATTCCTCTTGTTAAAGAAGAGCAGCGAAGATCCGGGAAGCATCTTCGGCTTCAGGTGCGACGCCGCATGCTTGCCGTACCAGTTCGCCGCAAGGGCGCAGGGAATGACCTCGGTGGCAAGGGCGTCGATACGCGACTTGCCGTTATCGCGGCTGACGATGGCGGCCAGCTCTTCGGCGTTCGCGACGATGTAGTCGCGCATCTTCAGAATATGACGTTTGCGAACGGAGAACGGCGTCGCCTCCCATGCCTTCTGCGCCTCGCGGGCCTTCGCAAAAAGCGCCGGCAGCCGGCTCATATCGGTATGAACGACTCGCCCGACCTCTTCCATCGTGGCCGGATTCACAGAGACGGTTTCTCTTGTTGCAGTAACGGACATCTTTCCCCCCTGCTGAATTCAGTTCAGCTAATTCCAGTTGAATGCCTGTCCGAAAAAAAGCGATCAAAAAAAGGGCGGTTATACCACGGTGATCACAGAGGTATAGACGGGGATTCCATGCAGGAGCGAAGGCGACGAGAGAAGAGCAGAGTAGACCACGGAGGCACGAAGAATACACAAGGAAGTTATTCGCAATTCGAGAACTCAAGAATTCCCTGTAACAGCGAAAGGCTCGGGAAGCACGAAAACCGTATTTGACAGAAAGTCAGATCAGAGTATACTGACAGTATTAAACTCGCAAGAGGAGGATCGGCCTGGATGAAAAGACTCTGGAAATCCATTCTCTTTTCTGTAATAAGCGCCGCGCCTCTTGCCATGACCGGGTGTTACAATCCGGAGTATACAGAAGAGGATTGTGAGGGAATGCTGCTCGGGTTAGCAGTAAACGAATTGCTCCCGGGACCTCCGAATGCAACAGAGGCAGAGAAGGCCGCCCTCACCGCTCAAGGCCGTGAGATGTTTTCTACCTTCTATCTCTATTGTAGAGCTCAAATCCCTCCACAAGATCCTCTCGATCGGGCCACAGAGATCAATATTTTTTAACTGATGTATAACTATGAAAAAAACGGGCAGAAACAGGTTCGCCTTAATTAACGCTTTTGCGGCAACAATTCTTCCTTTAATGTTGCTTTCTTCATGCGCCGGTGCAAACGGTGACGAAGTTGTAACCAGAGCGGAGTTTGAGGACAGGCGCTTCCTCGCCATTTTCGCGACGTTTGAGCGATGCTCATACGATCTTGATCCAACAACGCGGCAACAGAATTCGTGGGTTCTTTTCGTCGAGAGCCTCCGCTCAGGCAATAATGCCTTCCTTTCGTTGCAATTCCCGAAAGACCTGGCTGAGTCCTATGTTACGGAAAAAGACGCGAATCTTTGCGTGATCTCCCTTCTTTCAATACCATGCAACGATGAACTAATAGAAGGCCTGGCCCTGGCCGATACGCTTCATTGCAATCCTGCACGAGCTTCGCTCTGGCAGAACCAGCATCTCGGACAGGGGGAGTGGTCGTTGCCCGAAGGCGGTCCAACTTTCTGATTGGAACTATAAGTGAAGTACTATTGTAAGTCTATACCTATTGTCTTTGGTTTAAAAAAATAATCTACAACCAAAGAATAGTCAGGGACAGTCGCCTGCGGATAAGGCCTCGTTTTCTCAAGATATCGCGTCGCCTGGAAGGCTCGTCAGAGACGAGAAGACGTGGCAAGCCGTTGAGTTTGACTGGAGTCTAATGCGTGCAGTAGCTGCCGGGATTGATTGGCTCAGGATATTGATTAAGGCACAGGTTGTGCTTTGGAAAAAATCAGCAAGGCCGTTTTTCTCTTTAATCATCATGCCTGTGTTGATAGGTGCCTGTGTTGAGAAGGGCCATGTGGTAGCGAAAGAAAATCGTTCCTGTAGACTGGTTATTCTTCCACCTCAGGGTCAATCCGTCTTCTTTGTAGGTCCACACGCTGAAGATACGATTGAACTGATCGATGAAATGAGAATGGAATTGGCGAAGCGTTGCAAATGTTCCTTAGAAGAAGTCGTATTCCGTTCCGACGAGACGTTTTTTCCTGATGGTGCGTCTTCTGAAAAAGGGGGGGTGACTATAAAGGTCTTTTATCGACCCAAAAGTACCTGCTCTGCTGTTTTTGGGTTACTCCTGGGGGCAACTGACACGGGTCTTTTAACTCTTCATTTTTCGACTTACTCCCCGCCATCGTCGGTTTTGGGGTTACCACCTAATCAACGCTATGTTAATGCATTTACGTGGAAACGGAGGTATCTGCATTCCAGTATATCGACCATCAAACCGATTGTAAGAGGGACCCCCTGGGCCTGTCCAGCCGAATAGACGATCTGCGGCCTGTCCTGTCCCGTATCATCTGCAATGTTGCGTACTGAAATAGACAGGAATCCCTCGGGAAATGATATTCTGGACGCGAAACCAGAGAGGAATCAGGGAAGATCCGGCAACATCAGAAGTCTGTATCGTTCGAGAAAGGCTTTTGGAATACGTTCTGAATCAGCGAATCTCACGGTCCGTCGCGCCAGCTCGTCCATGTACCCATTACAGCCGAACATGCAAGCCGAGCGAGTAGGAGCTGATCCGCTCCCGCAGCATGCCCGTGGCGAACGCATATTGGTCATACAGATAAACCGCCGGAGGGTTATTCGCAGAGAGATACAGACTCACGAACGGATCATTCCAGAGATGCCGGTAATCCTGCGTGACTCCGTAGCCAAGGGAGAGGCTGACGTGTTCGTTCAGAGCATAGTGGAACGCTGCATTCCATTCATAGCCCGACGCCTGTCCTGTTCGCTCATCGGATAGTCGAACCCACGCATACTGCCAGTCCGACGAGATATGGGCAAGCGGTGCCGGCCTGAACCGGCCTTCGCCGATGTAGCCCGCACCATCCAGTTGCAGAGAGAACGAGGCCGGCAATGGAATCTCAAGGCGCAACGCTCCCTGAAGCATAAGGGCGTTCATGTCTTCATGCACGACGCTCGATGCGGATCGAAACGATACCTGTCGCCTTTGATGACGCAGGCCGATGCCCGGTGAAAGACGCATCCCGAAAACGTTATACGAACGAAGCAGTTGAAGCGTTTCCTGTGAGCGGTCGATGGTATTAATGCCCGTCGTCCATTCAAAGACGCCGGCCGGAAAGATGCCGACGGTTTTATAATGCCCGTCGGTGATCTGAAATTTCGATGCGGTGAACTCCAGACGCAGGCGATTGGAGAACTCATACCAGAAAAGAAAGGGATAATGGGTTTCCGTCGTGCCGCTCAGCTTCTCCTTATTATAGAACGGAAAAGAAATGTCATACTCATAGGGCCGCATGACCGAGGTCTGACGGAAAACAGAGAGCCCGTACGACGGCTTCGTTCCATTCTCGGACTGTGCTAAAAGCCCGCCAGTTGAGGACAGAAAAGCCAGTACAAGAGTAAAATAACGAAATCCGTTCATGCGTCCATTCTCCTGCATTCCCATCAGGAAGTCGAGTCGAATGTGACCGAGCTCCCGACAAAAACGATTGCGAATTCCGTCGATTCGCGTAGCATGAGCCCGTGAATTCGCTTCCCGTTGAAAAGCTCATCCGGCGCTGTATGCCAGATTCCCTTCCCTTTGAAACGACGGCCGATCTTGCCGACCTGCCCGGCGGACTCGGTCAGGAGCGCGCCGAAGAGGCGGCCGATTTTGCGCTGTCGATGCGATCACCGGGGTATAACGTATTCGTGCTCGGCCCGACGGGCAGCGGACGGCGCAAGCTGATCTTTCAACTTCTCGAGCGAAGAGCGCCCGACGAGAAAACGCCCGACGACTGGTGCTACGTGCATAACTTTGCAAAACCGCACCGTCCTCTTGCTCTGCGCCTTCCGGCAGGAATGGGCGTGCGGCTACGCGAAGACATGAGCCATCTGCTTGAAGATCTGAAAACGGGCATACCGGCCGCCTTTGAAAGCGACGAGTTTCGCATGCGACTCTCACAGATTGAAGATCAGTTCAACGAGAAGCAGAATAAAACACTGGAAGAGATCGGTAAAGATGCGGCCTCACAGAAGATAGCCCTTCTACGGACGCCGGGCGGATTCTCGCTTGCTCCGCTGAATCCCGACAAACTCGACGACGTTCTCTCACCCGAGCAGTACATGAGCCTGCCCGAAGATCATCGCCGCCATCTTGAAGCCGAAGTGGAACGCCTGCAGCAGAGGCTTCAGGAGGCCATCCGGCAGTTTCACGTCTGGCGACGCGAAAGGGCCGATCGGCTGCGTGCGTTAAGCGAAGAGGCCGTCCAATTCGCCGTCGGTCATAGCATGAGCGATCTGCGCACGTCCTGGGCGCAGTACCCTGACGTGCTCACATATCTTGAAGCGGTGAAGAAAGACGCCGTCGAGCACATGCAGGATTTCAGACCGCCCGAGGCAGGCGTTCCGCAAGAAACCGATTTCACACGCTACAGCGTTAACCTTGTCGTCGATCATGCCTCCAACGGAGGGGCTCCCGTTATTTATGAAGAGTCGCCGACGCATCCGAATCTGATCGGGCGAGTCGAACATATCGCCCAGCTTGGCGCCCTGATCACGAACTTTACGCTGATCAAAGCAGGCGCTCTACATCGAGCGGCCGGCGGCTATCTGATCCTCGACGCTCAGAAGCTGCTGATGCAGCCCTTTGCCTATGAGGCTTTAAAACGCACGCTCTCTACGGGCGAGATACGTATCGAATCTCCGGGTCAGATCTATGGCATGGTCAGCACGGTGTCGCTTGAGCCCGAGCCCATTCCCTTCGCCGGCCGCGTGATCCTCGTCGGCGATCGTTCGCTTTATTATCTGCTCTCGGCCTATGATCCGGAATTCCGGGAGCTTTTCAAGATCGCCGCCGACCTTGAAGACGAGATTCCGCGCACCGACGATAACCATCTGCTGATGTGCCGCTTTATCGCCTCGCTCTGCCGGCGTGAGAATCTTCTGCCCTTTGATCGCAGCGGAGCGGCCCGTATTATAGAGGCTTCGGGACGCATGGCCGACGATCAGCAAAAGCTTTATACACACGCCGAATCGCTCTGCGATCTGATTCGCGAAGCCGATCATTTCGCACGCAAGAACGGACATGCACACGTCCTGGCCGATGATGTCGATCTTGCGCGCAATGCCCGCGAAAGGCGTCTCGGTCGCATTCGCGAAATGCTCATTGAGCAGATTCTGCGCGGAACAATGCGTATCGATTCCGATGGAGCGGTCATCGGTCAGGTGAACGGCCTTTCCGTTCTTTCGACGGGCGACACCTCGTTCGGCACGCCTACGCGCATTACGGCGACGGTGCGTCCGGGTGAAGGCGAGGTGCTTGATATACAACGCGAGGTCAAGCTCGGCGGAGCGCTGCACTCTAAAGGGGTATTAATACTCAGCTCTTTTCTCGGCAGACGCTACGGGCTTCAGGGCTCGCTCTCCCTTTCGGCCAGCCTGGTCTTCGAACAGACCTACGGCATGGTCGACGGAGACAGCGCCTCAACGGCCGAGCTCTGCGCCATCCTTTCGGCGACGGCCGGTATTCCCATTCTACAGCGTTATGCAATCACCGGCTCGGTCGATCAGTTCGGGAACGTTCAGGCGATCGGCGGCGTGAACGAAAAGATCGAGGGATTCTTCACCATCTGCTCCAAACGAGGGTTAACCGGAAGCCAGGGAGTCGTCATCCCCGAGACGAACGTGCCTCATCTCATGCTGCGGGACGAAGTCGTCGAGGCGGTGAAAGACGGACGTTTTCATATTTACGCCGTAAGAACGGTCGACGAGGCGCTTGAGATCCTGACGGGAGAGTCGGCCGGCGTGGCCGATGAACAGGGGGCCTTTCCCGAAAGCTCGATCAACGGCCGGGTCTTTCAAAGACTGAAAGAGTTCGCAGATCTGCGAAAGCGCCTGCGTGAAGAGCAGAAACCCGGCGTTTCTCCGTCCGAAGAGTCGACCACGCCCTCCGAGGCGGGAGAGGCATGAGACGCCGTATCGTTCTTTCGATCGATAGCTCGTCGCGCGGACGAAAAGCCGTGCACTGGGCCGTGCGCGCCGCCTCTACTCTACAACTTGACCTCACCGGGCTATTTCTTGAAGACGAACGTATACTGCGTATGGCATCGCTTCCGCTCACGAAGGAGCTCGGTCTCCTGGCGGGCGATGTGCGAGCCTTTGAAACCACCGATGTCGAACGCCATCTGCGCCGTGAGGCGAGAGAACTGGAAATTCTTCTCAAGCGGTTAACGCAGCAGTACCGACTCTCGTTCAGCTTTGAAACGGTTCGCGGAGATCCCTTTCAGGCCATGCACAGCCGCCGCCAGGGTGATGATATGCTGCTTCTGGGATTCTTCGACACGCGAGTGCATTCTATCGACTGGGCCCGGCAAAAATCTTCGGGCCCCATCGCAGTCTTTATCGACGACGAAACGCATTCAAAACAAACGCTGGCCGTCGCCGAAAGACTGGCAAAACAGGAACGGCGACCGCTGCTGATTCTGCATCCGACCGCTTTATCGGCCGACGCGCTGACGAAACTGGTCGGCACGCTACAGGTGCCGATCCAAACGCAGTCCGTTTCGGGAATCGAGCAGCTTGTGCAAAGGGCCCGCCTCTTTCATGCCGACCTGCTTGTTTTGCCCGACGGCGGCCGGCTCGGTGATCCGACCTATTTGCAATTGCTTGCCGGCGAGATCCCGGTGCTGCTTGTTTAACCGTATCGATTACAGAACTTCAAGCGTCAGGTTATTATTCGTAAAGACGCAGATGTCGGCGGCGATTTTCATCGAGCACTCGACGACGGTCTTTGCGTCCATATCAGTGTTGTGAACGAGAGCACGGGCGGCGGCAAGCGCATAGTTTCCGCCCGAGCCGATGGCGAGGATGCCGTCATCGGGAGCGATCACATCGCCCGTTCCCGAGATCAAAAAGGACTCTTCGGAATCGGCGACGATAAGCAGCGCCTCAAGCCGACGCAGCATGCGATCGGTGCGCCATTCGCGGGCAAGCTCGACGGCGGCCCGACTGAGCTGCGAACGATACTGATCGACCTTCTTCTCGAAAAGCTCGAAAAGCGTAAAGGCGTCGGCAGCGCTACCGGCGAATCCGGCGATGATGTTCTTCCCTTCAAGGCGACGCACCTTTCGCGCACCGGCCTTCATGATGGTGTTGCCGAGGCTTACCTGGCCGTCGCCGCCCATGGCCGTCTGGCCGTTTTTACGCACACAGAGGATGGTCGTTGCATGAAAAACAGGAAGCTCGCTCATGCGGACAGATTGCTTTCTCGGCGATGCCCGCAAAGCAAAATTGTGTAAAAAGGCTTGCCGGAATGGACGGCCCGGCATAAAGTAGAACGATCGGTCTACCACATCAACAAAAAAAAGAAGGAGAGTGTATATGTCGTTAGAAGAACAATTCCCGTCTGAGATCCCCCTGCCCGACGCCATTCAGAATCCCGAAGAGCTGTTAGCGGCCTGGAAGAATGTTCGCTCCACGATAGAACAGATATTAAAAAGCATCGAAGACAGGGGCTTCGTCGAAGCCTCGCCGCAAGGAGGCTGGAATGCCGGCCAGAATGCCGAGCATCTGTATAAAACGCAGTATGGCTATGCGCGTATGATTCCGGCGACACTGAAAGGTCGTATCGGTATGGATGCATCGGAGCTAAAAAAGCTCTCGTATAAATCGCTCTTTCGTCGCGCATCGGAACCTGGCAAAGCAAAGAATCCGGAAAGCGTTTCGCCGACAGAAACATGGAGCAAGGAACGTTCGCTTAAAGAGCTTCCGAAAGCCATGCAGATACTGGAAGAGAATTTTCGCGGCCGAACGGTTGAAGAGCTTCGCAGCCGGGGATTCCCGCATCCGCTTTTCGGGCCCGTATCGCTTCTTGACTGGACCTACATCCTGACGGCGCACGAAATCGCCCACGGGCGTTCCCTGGCGCGCAAATACGGCCTTTAGAGCTTGAGCCGGTGGAAAATCACCGGCCCATCGGCGCGTACGGCGTCAGAGGTTGATCTGCCACTCGTTCCGCTTGTTACGACGATCGTAGTAGGCGGCGATGAGCATATCCATCGAATACAGGGCGGTGCGCAGGTTCTGGAATACAAGGCGGAGCGCCTTCAGCTGCACTTCCGGGCTGGTATTTTCGAGGCTTTCGAGCATACGCAGGTTATGCGTTCTTGTTTCGAGCTGCAGCGTTTGAATGCTCGGATAATAGAGGCGCATGATCTTGCGCGTCCATAGCTCATATTTATTCACGCCGCGGATCATCGAATCGAGAACAATACAATCTATTTCGCCCGTTTCGGCATAGTGCAGAGAAAGAACCTTCTTTGAGTTTACAAGCAGGCCGTCTCGCCAGGCGCCGGGATTGTCTTCGAGTACGATTTCCTGATACCGTTTGAGTTCGGGATACAGCTTGATCAGTTCTTTGTGTTTGGAGACGACGTCGAGGATGGCCGTATTGACGTTCTGAATCTCAAGCTTCAGAAGCCGCTCCACCTCACGACGGTATTCGCCTTCTTGAGGGTTATTCCCCCAGGAGATGGCGGGCAGGATCAGCTCGTCGGCGCCGGCCTTACGAAACTCCTGATGATTCTTGCACTCCCGGGCCGAATCTTCGGGCTTTTTCAGGGGCCGCTCTTCGGTCTGGGCCACAACGCCGGTGACCGACAAAAGCAGGATAAGTGCTGAGACTGTACGAATACCTGGACGCATGACCATTTACCTCAATTCAGCTTCGGACGAATGAAGTCCTGAATTCAAAGGTAGAGATTCTTTTTTTCAGGTAAAGGAAAAAAGATGCAAGTTTTTCCCCGAAACTTCCGAAATTCGGGGATTTTCGGGTCTGATTACAGCTCGTATGGACGCGGCTTGCAGGTATTCAACACGAAACGGTAGTAATTCATGGCATCGGTGTCAGACAGCTCCGCCGCCGGACACGGAACGAGCAGAAGGGCGACAAAGCAGGTATCCAGGCTCTCTTTATAGTAGAAAGGACGTGTCAGGATGCGATCGTAGCCTGCATCGAGCAAAAAGAGGGCCGGTTTATAAAGCGTGGTACAGTTGTTCGCATTGATCGTAATGGCGGTATTCAGGTATCCCCGCGCCTCCTCAGCTGAGAGCACCTCATCTCTCGCAAAAAGGGAGGCTGTATCGCTGCTCATCCACAAACAGGAAGAAAGCATCGGAAGAAGCACAAGCGGCAGAAAACGTCGCAGATCGAACATGCCTGAGCAGATTTTCGATCCTTTGCCGTCCTGTCTACAAGAACGTACGTCTGTATGATAAAGGGTCGCTCGACGGAATCGCCTGCGGCAGGGCGGGCGTTTTTTTATTTTCCTGTAAGGGACCATTTCTATACAGGCATCGTCTATGAAAGCTCTGACCTGCGCCGAATTACGTAAACTCTGGATCGAATTCTTCGAGTCGAAAAAGCATCTTCAACTGCCCTCCGCAAGCCTGTTGCCGGCGGGCGATCCGACTTTGCTTTTTACGTCGGCGGGTATGGTTCCATTTAAGGCATATTTCGAAGGCGCAGAGACTCCTCCAAGCCCGCGCATCGCCACGATTCAGAAATGCCTGCGCACCACGGACCTCGAAGTGGTGGGAAAAACGGCACGGCACTGCACCTTTTTTGAGATGCTCGGCAACTTCAGCTTTGGCGACTACTTCAAAGAAGAGGCCATCGAATGGGCGTGGGAGTTCTCGGTCGACTGGCTGAAGCTCGACCCGAAAAAGATTCATATTACCGTTTACGAAGACGACGACGAGGCCATTCAAATCTGGAATAAGAAGGCCGGCGTTCCGCTGGAGCGCATCACCCGACTCGGCAAAGATACGAACTGGTGGGGACCGGCCGGCGATTCCGGTCCGTGCGGCCCCTGTTCTGAGCTCTATCTCGATCGCGGCGCCCACATCTGCAAAGGGCCGACGGGCTGCGGCGATCCCGATACGTGTAAGCCCGGCTCGGACTGTGACCGCTACCTTGAATACTGGAATCTTGTCTTCAATCAGTTTAACCAGGATACGCGAGGACAGCTGCATCCGCTGCCGCGAACAGGCATCGATACGGGCGCCGGTCTCGAACGCATCGTCGCGCTTCTCGGTAACACCGATACCGTTTACGAAACCGACGAGCTGGTGCGCATCCGCACGAAGGTGCAGGAGCTTGTGAAAGAATCGACGGGCAAAATGCCCGAGATCAACGATACGACGCTGGCCGCCTTTCGCGTACTCACCGATCATGCGCGCTCGTCGACGTTCGCCCTCTCTGACGGGATTCTGCCCGATAACACCGGCCGCGGTTACGTCGTTCGCCGCATCATCCGGCGTGCGCTTCTTTTCGCACATCATCTGGGCGTGAACGAGCCTATCCTGCATCGCCTGCATCCCGAGGTCGTCTCGATTTACGGTTCTTTTTATCCGGAGCTTGTCGCCGAACAGAAGAAGGTTCATGACATCCTGCTCTCTGAAGAACAGCGCTTTCTCACGACGCTTGAAACGGGCGTTCGTAAATGGGATGAATACCTTGCCGAAGCGAAGGCGGCGAAGGCGAAGGTCTTCCCCGGCAAACAGGCCTTCACGCTCTATGACACGTTCGGATTCCCGCTTGAGATGACGATTGAGTTAGCCGAACGCAACGGCATGACGGTCGACCTGAAAGAATTCGAGCGACTGATGGAAGAGCAGCGCGAAAAGGCCCGCACGGGAGCGAACTGGAAGGACTTCAAGCTGCCGGCCGACTTTCCGATCAGCGACGAAACGCGCACCGAGTTTGTCGGTTATGATACGCTTTCGGATGAAGGCGCCGTCATCGGCATGATCATCGGCGATCATACGACGTCACAGATGAAGGCCGGCGACGAAGGCATGATCGCGACATCTCGCAGTCCGTTTTATCCCGAAGGCGGCGGCCAGCAGGGCGATACGGGATTTCTTGTAGCTAAAGGCGGACGCTTTCGCGTCGAAGATACGCGTAAAAAAGGCGAGCTCATCTTTCATATCGGCCGTCTCGAAGAAGGGGCTCTGAAAACGGGCGATCGCATAGAACTCAAGGTCGATACGGATCGTCGTACGCTGCTCATCGGCCATCACAGCGCCACACATCTTCTGAACAGCGGATTGCGATCCGTTCTGGGCACGCACATCTTGCAAACCGGATCGCTCGTATCGCCCGACTATCTGCGCTTTGACTTCTCGCATCCGAAACGCATGGAGCCTGACGAGATCGAACAGGTCGAGCGTTCGGTAA
The DNA here is from genome assembly GCF_000243335.1 of Leptonema illini DSM 21528. Classification (NCBI taxonomy): domain Bacteria; kingdom Pseudomonadati; phylum Spirochaetota; class Leptospiria; order Leptospirales; family Leptospiraceae; genus Leptonema; species Leptonema illini. Next base: position 2,375,511 of record NZ_JH597773.1, read on the forward strand.
TCAAAGCCATCATGGCAAAGGCAAAGGTCGAGGCGAAGATCCTTCCTATCGACGAAGCGAAGAAAACGGGCGCGATCGCCACGTTCGGCGAGAAATACGGCGAGCAGGTGCGCGTGATCACGATGGGAGAGCGACAGGGCGAGAACGAGCCCTACTCCGTCGAGTTCTGCGGCGGATGCCACGTGAAAAACACGGGCGACATCGCCCTCTTTCATATTCTGCGTGAATCCAGCCCCGGTGCCGGTAACCGTCGCATTGAGGCCGTCGCCGGCAAACGCGTCACGGCCTACTTCGATGAGCAGTTCTCTGAGCTTCGCGCCGAGCAGATGCGCCTGCTTGACGAGATCGCCACTCATAAGGTCGATCTGCAGGCGGAATCAAAAGATCTGAAAGCCCTGGCGTTACCCGACGTGAAGGCCATCGAGTCGTCGCTGGAAAAAGATCCCGAGCAGAGCATTGTCTTTGAAAAACGTATTCGCGATGCTCGCGAGGCTCTGAAGTCGATCGAGAAGCGTATGCGAAAGGCACTCGCAAAAGGACCCGCCGACGGAGCAGAACTTGCGGAGTCCCTCCTTGCTTCGGCGAAATCGACGGGCGCCTTCAAGGTCGTCGTCGCACGACCGGATTCTCTGGACGGCCAGGCATTGAAGGCCCTTGCCGACGTCTTACGAGAACGCGAGTCGAAGCTCATTCTTCTTGCCGGCTCGGCTACCGAGAAAGGCCCCGTCCTTGTTTACAGCTGCACGGCCGAAGCCGTAAAAGTCGGGCTTGACTGTTCTGACCTGATACGGCAGACTTCTGCTCATATCGGCGGCAAAGGCGGCGGAAAGAAAGACATGGCACAGGCCGGCGGCACGCTCGTCGAAGGGATCGAGAAGGCCCTTGCCGAGGCCACAGCGCTTGTCGAGGCCCGACTGGCGGGAAAATAAAACCGGGCGGCTTCATCGCCGAAGCGAAAACCCTGAAAAGGAGCGAACATGGCAGAGTATTCATTTGACGTCGTTTATAAAGTCGACGAGCAGGAGTTATCCAACGCCATCAATCAGACGCTGAAAGAAGCAAGTACTCGCTTCGACTTTCGCGGAGCGACCATCGAGATCGAACGCGAGAAAGACGGCATTCACATGGCTTCGTCCGACGAGATGAAGCTGAACCAGCTCATCGATATGCTTCAGAGCAAGCTCGTGAAACGCGAGATCAGCCTGAAGGCCTTTAAGTTCGGGGAGTTCGAGAAGAACATCTCGGGCAGGGTGAAATGCAAGGTGACGACGCAGAACGGCCTGTCCACCGAGCAGTGCAAGACGGTGACGAAGCTGATCAAAGACTCCGCTCTGAAAGTGACGACGCGACAGCAGGGTGATGCGGTGCGCGTAACGGGAAAGAGCAAGGATGATCTACAAGCAGTCATGAAGATGCTGCGTCAGAGCGAGATCGATTTCGCCGTCACCTTCGACAACTACCGTTAACATGGGAAGCCTCGACGAAGCGCGATCGTTGCTCGAATCAGGAGACTTTGCCGGCGCCGTTCAGGCGATAGGCGAGCTGCTCGAACGACATCCTGAGAACTCCGATCTGATGTCGGGGTTCTATGCCGCTTCGTACTGGGAACACCGACAGGCGCTGTTAACGCAGGCTCCGGCAGGCAAGCTGTCCGGCGCCTATCTGCTCGACGAATGGAACGCCTTTGAATCCCTGCTTCGCGATAAAAAGCTCGACCTGACGCCGTCCGTCGACTCGGCGATGAGAGCCGTGCTCAATCATGCGGCCCGTCAGTTTCGCCACCGCTTCAAAGAAGGATCGGTGGGTACTGAAGACATGGCGGCGCTGCTGCAGCTCTCGCGTAACATGATGCGTCTGCGCGATTACCGCAACGCTCGCGATCTGCTCGGCTTCGCCCTTCAGCTTCAGCCGCATCGTCCCGAAACGATGATGCTTCTTGGCGAATGCAGGGCCCTTGTCGGCGACGAAGAAAAAGACGCTCTTGAATACGAGAAAGGGCTCGGAACGATGCGAGACGCCTTTCTTCTGAATAACGCTCCTCTTGATGTGCAGGCCTATCGCTCCTCGCCGGCCTCTGAAATCGTCGGTGAACTTAATTTTCGCTTCAGCGGCGAAGAGAAAGAACGCGTCGCCCTGTGGCTACCGGCCGAATGGATGACGGCCGTTCTTGATCATCCGCATCTGCGACGTCTGCAATCCGACGAGATTCTGCAAATCGAAGAGGAATGCATGCGCCTTGAGCGAGACCTGCCGACGCTTGACGATCGTTATCGCGAGAAGGCGGCGGCCCGTCTCTGTTTTTATTCGCTCGTTCTGCTGCACTCGCTCTATCATCATTATGACAACGAAGCGAGACGCGATGAGCTGATCACATTGATCGGCCGCCTTCGCCCCGGCCTTCTGAACCGCAGCCGCCTTTCTGAAAACTGATCGTTATGGCTCCTTTCTTTCACGCCCTTCTGCCGGGCCTGCTCTGGATGGATATCGCCCTCGTCGGCGCGATTGCCGGTATCTTTTTGATCGCCTCGATGCGCACGTCGAAGAAGGATCTGCGGCCGCTTTTTGGTTTCTTCTTCTTGATCACGACCGAGATCTATCTGATCTACTGGCTGCTTCATTATATCGCACCGCCCGAGCTGCTCTCCTCGTCGGCGGTACAGCTTGTTTTCGGTGCCGGCATCCTGCTTCTGCCGTATTGCTTCTGGATGTTCTCGCTTTCGGTCTTTGACGATGGGTTCCGTCCCGGTCGATTGCATCTTGCCGTTCTTCTCGGCCGTTTTCTACTTGTGGCCGTGACACTGCCGGGCCGCCTGCCCGAGCATCCCTTTCTCTTTCTTGAAAGCAGCGGTAAAAGCGACGACCTGCTCTATCTCTTTCCCAACATCCTCTACTCGCTTGCTCTTATCTTTCATTCGCTGCTTGTCGCCCATCGCGGTCAGCGCGATGATCTCGTCGAACTGCGTCTTGATCTGCGGCGCATCTTTGTTCTCCTGATCGGGCTTTTGATTGCCTGGATCATCGCCTCGCTGTTTATTCTGCGACCGCTTCAGGCCGATCTTCCGGTAAGTCTCATCAACGCGACGATGACGCTTTTACTCTCGCTGGCCTTCCTGTGGCTTGCGATACGTCTGCATCCTGATATTCTTCCTCTTGAACTGAAAGAGAAGGTCGGGTATCGCCCCGATCCCGCCCTCAAAGAACGCCTGCTTGAAGCTCTGGAAAAAGATCACATCTACAGGCAGGAAGGCCTCACGATCGGCGAGCTGGCCCGCACGCTTTCCGTACAGGAGTACCGGCTCAGGCGCCTGATCAACGGCGAGATGGGATTCCGCAACTTCAACGATCTCCTGAATCGCTATCGCATACAGGAGGCCTGCGAGTTGCTTGATCGCCCCGATCTGCCGATCATCCGCATCGCCACCGATATCGGTTACCCTTCTCCTGGCCCCTTCAATCGGGTCTTCCGAACTCTGACCGGACAGACTCCGACCGAGTACCGCCAGCGCAAAAAAGAATAAGGCCATCTCAAGAATTACTTAGCAGGCTGCTGAAAAAGCAGCCTGTTATGCGCGCGGCAGGGTTCCTCCGGGCATAGGTCTTCGATCGATTTCAGGAAATCGGCCTGTAAGGATTCTGGTGCTCAGGATTTCGATGCCGACGCCGCGAAATCCTTCACAATTTCGAAATTGTGAAGCTTATTTCGGCATTGAGAAGACGGCTCCGGCGAAAAGGGGTAAGCTACGGTCATCAAACCATGCGAGGATTTCCATGACGTCCGTCTTTGACCGCCCTCTCTCTGACGTATTCCTGATTATCAGCGGCACAACGCTATTGCGCTACCTATTTTTTGCCGGCTTCGCCTACGTCGCCGTCTGGATCGTTCTGCGTAGCAGGCTGCTTCACCGTCGCATTCAGAAGTCGTTTCCAAAAGCGAAGCATCTGCGCCGTGAGATCGGCTACTCTCTGCTCACCGTATTGATCTTCGCCTCCGTAGGCGTCGGCATGCATATGGCGCAGAAGGCCGGGTACACTCTCATGTACAGCGACTTTCACGAATACGGATGGGGCTACTTTTTCTTCTCGCTTGCCGCCCTCATCGTTTTGCATGACGCTTATTTCTACTGGGCCCACCGACTGATGCATCATCCGAAGATCTTTGCCCGCGTTCATCTCGTACATCATAAGTCGACCGACCCCTCGCCGTGGGCCGCTCTTGCCTTTCACCCTTTTGAAGCGGTGCTTGAGGCGGGCATCCTCCCGATGGCCGTTATGCTCTTCCCGCTGCATGTGTACACGTTGCTTGCTTTTCTCGGCTTTATGATGTTCCTGAACGTGCTCGGCCATCTCGGATTCGAGCTGTATCCGAAGGGCTTCACAAAAAGCCCTCTGATGGGCTGGAACAACACGGCGACGCATCATAACATGCATCACCGTTACTTCAACTATAATTACGGGTTATACTTCAACTGGTGGGATCGTATCATGGGTACCAATCATCCGAAGTACCATGAAACGTTCGAACGCATCACATCGACTCCGTTGATCGGTTCAGGGAGAACCGGCTCCATTGAAGTGGCCGAAGAAGGGGCTTGAATCAACGAAGGATGCTCGACACATAACGGACAGGCCACCGCTGAATGCTCAAGCCCTCTTTATTGGAATGTGTTTGAGGGCTCAGTTAACGGCGTTTTTGATCGCCTTCTCTTTCTGATCTTCGAGATTCTGAATCTGCTTCTTATTTCCTTCGAGGACGGCGCTGTATTTCGACTTCATATCGTCGTCCATCTCATCGCCCATCTTTTCAAGAACGTATTCAAGCAGCTCGGCTCGATCCTTCATGCCCTTCATCTGAAAATCATAGAAGGTCGTAATATCGTCGGCCGAAGCCTTTCGCGAGGTGATGCGCTGCTGGATGTCGACGATGCGGCGTCGCTCTTCTTCAAGCTGCTGCTGTCGCTCGGGCGTTACGCGCTGCGGAATAATGGAGTTACCCGGAAATCGCTTACGCAGCGTGTCGAACTGCGACATCTGCTCGTCCGTATAAGGCATGCCCGTTTGCGGGTTGGTCGGATTGCCCTCACTTGCCTTTTCGAGAATCTCGGGTTCTTCTTCCAGCGGAGCCGGTCCGCCTTCGTCGGGGATGGCGCTTTCGCCGACGCCCGTTCCCCAGAACTTCGAATCAAAGACCGATGTTGGAGCGCCGGCATCGGAGCTCGATCGTGACGATCCGCCCCCGAAAATGGCGGCCATCGCCTCTTTCTCGCCATCGACCTCGCCCGGGCGTGTATCGTCCGGCGCCGTCCATACAACGATAGCGGCAAAGATCACAGCGATGATAAGAAAAGTAATGCGCGATTTCGACATGGTTCCTCTATTTTAGAGACGAACCATGCCGCAACTCTGTTTCTTTTTTTCTCAGCTCTCAAGTATGGTCGGAGTGCAGCTCTTTGTAAAAATCTTTAAGCCGATCATACATCTTTAAATAAACGTTGCGATAGATGCGCTCATACGTTCGATGCACGGTCGGATTCGGCTCGAATCGGCGCGGAGCTCCACTCATACGCTTGATGGCCGTCTGCACATCGGGAGCAAGGCCTAAAGCGGCCGCGGCGATCATCGCCGCTCCCAGCCCTGACGCCTCATAGATCGCCGGACGTTCGACCGGCATGCCAAAGATGTCGGCCGTCATCTGCATGATGACGTCGCTCTGCGATCCGCCGCCCGCAGCCACGATTCTGCGAATGCGCTTCGCTCCCGATTTCTCGATACGCTCCTTGCCTTCGCGCAAAGAGTACAGCAGGCCTTCAAGAATCGCTCTGTAAATATGGTAGCGGTTATGCCAGTCCGTAAAGCCGATGACGGCGCCGCGAGCCTCGGGACCGGGCACCTTCAGGCCAGGCGACCAGAACGGCTGCAGCACAAGGCCTTCAGAGCCGGGCGGAATATCGCGGATGCGCTCTTCAAGGATCTGCTCGGCGCTTTTGCCGAGCTTCGCCGCCTGCGCCTCATCCTCAAAGCCGAACTGCTTTTTGAACCAGCTCACCATCCAGAAGCCGCGAAAGATCTGAATCTCGTTGCTGTACTGGCCGGGAAGCGCCGCGGGGTAAGGCGGAATAAAGCGCACCGCCTCTCTGTATTTCGCCGAGAGAACGTTTACCGTCGCCGTCGTTCCAAAGCTCAGATGGGCGGTCTCTTCATCGCTGACGCCGCTGCCGAGCACCTCGCAGGCCTTATCGGCGCCGGCGGCGACGATGGGTAACCCTTCGGGGATGCCGGTGACCCGTGCAGCCTCTGCGCTGACGTGGCCGATGATCTGGCCCGGCACGACCAGCTCGGGCAGCTGTTCGGGACGAAGACGCGTTACCTGCCACTTCCAGTCCGATGGAGAGGCCCAGGCATGCTTCTTGTAATCGAAGGGAATATAGGCGACCTGTGAGGCGACGGAATCGCGATACTGTCCGGTCAGGCGATAGATGAGATATCCCGAGAGCAGAATATACTTCGAAGTTCGCTTCCAGATATCGGGCTCGTTATGCTCGATCCAGGTGCTCTCGGCCATGCTCTGAAAATAGCGGATGGCGTCGGTCATACCGATCAGACGAAAGGCCAGGGCCCAGAGCCCCTGCACCGGACGAAAATTAAAACATCTTCGTTTGTCGAACCACAGGATCACCCGGCGAAGCGGCTTTCCATTCTCGTCCAGGTTAACGACGCTGCCACGCTGCGATGTCAGCGCCATACCGGCGATGCGTGCGACGACATCGGGACGCTTTGAAAATAATTCCTGCGTCGCCTGCCCCAGGGCTTGCCAGAAGACCTCGGCATCCTGCTCCCCCCACCCGGGTTGTTCGGCTACATAGTCGAGTGCGACCTGCGATTTATCAAGCAGCTGTCCGTCGGCGTCAAAAAGCAGGGCGCGCAGGCTCTGCGTTCCACAGTCAATGGAAAGAATCAGATTTTTCATAAACACTCCTCAACATTCTTTTTTTATATCAAGAACACGTCCCGAACCCCCTCCTGAGTTTCAGAACCAGCTCAAGCGCCTGCACGTTATGAATAGCTTTTCGCTATCAGATCCTTGTAGCGCTGTTCTTCCTGCGCATAATAATCCTCGCTCCAGCCGGCCTTCAGACACATCGTACGGATCTCGCCAAGCACGGCCTTCCCGCCTTCGGGTAACAGGATGCCCAGTCGCAGTCGTCGAATCATCAGATCGTCAAGATGCACGACCCACTCCTTCTCAAGGGCATAGCGCGCCGCCTCTCTCAAAATCTGCGTACCGGCGAAAAAAGGAGAGGGCTCCTGCTCGAGCCTCGATTCAAGGCCGGCAGCGTCGGCTCCATAGGCCGCCGATAGATAACGCGAAAGCTCAGTATTCTGTTTCATGGCCGGATTCGCAAAAGGACGCGGACGCAATCCTTTCAGAGTCGGGAATATGCCATCCAGTTTGGTTAACGCATGAATCGCCTCGTTGCGAAAGGTCGTCAGCTTGCCGCCCGTTACCGTCAGCAACCCTCGATCGAGGTCGATGAACATGTCACGGGATTCTTTCGACGGATCCTTTGCACCGCTTGAAACGACGGGCCGCACGCCCGACCACGTCGAGATGACGTCGGCCCCGGTGATCTTCGCCTCGGGAAACATAGCGTTCACCGCCTCAAGCAAATACCTGCGCTCCGCATCGCTGATGACGGGCAGCGTATCGGCCGGAGCGTCGTGATCAAGATCGGTCGTTCCGACAAAGGTCACGCCCAACCAGGGCAAGAGAAAGACGTTGCGCCGATCGACGGGATGCGAAAAGGCAAGCGCCTTTGTAACAGGAAGCCTTTCGTTCTTGAAAACAAGGTGGCTTCCGCGAAGAGGCCGTATCAGTTTCGGAAGGCCAAGCGTCTTACGAAGCTGGTCGACGTTCGCTCCCGTAGCGTTTACAAGCACGCTGCACGGAATAACATGTTCCGTGCCGTCGATGCGATCCTGGATCTTCACGCCTTTTACGCCTCCGCCTTCGAGCAGAGGCTCCACAAGAGGCGCATAGTTCATAATCGCAGCGCCCGCGTTCTCGGCATCATGCAGAATGCGCATCACAAGACGCATATCGTCGGTCTGCGCGTCATAGTAAACGTAGCCGCCCAGCAGATTGGCGGACTTCAGACCGACAAAGGCATCTTTCATCGCCTGCGCCGATACGGAATGATGATACGATTTACCCGCGAAAATATCGTATACCATCAATCCGACCTTGAAAAGCACTCTGTTCTTCGTTGAATAAACAGGAAGAACAAAATCGAGCGGACGTATCAGGCCGGGCAGTTCTTTCATCAGCGCCTCTCGCTCGCGCACCGAACGATAGGTCACGCCGGGCTGACCGGATTGCAGATAACGCAGACCGCCATGTACGAGCTTTGAAGAGCAGCTCGAAGATCCCCATCCGAAATCCATCGATTCAACAAGCAACACCTTGAGGCCGGCAAGCGCCGCCTCGCGTGCGATGCCCGCTCCCGTCACGCCGCCGCCGGCGATCACAAGATCAGGCGGATGTTGCTTCATCTTTTCAAAGACGGCTCGTCTCTGCTCTTTCCATTCGTTCATATAGATCTCCTTCTCTCGGATCAGCTCTTTCGGATCTGTCCGCTCTGACCCCTATCAGATCGGTTCCGTACCAATCGCCTAATATTCCGGTTAACGCTGCGTCAGATTACCCGTATCAAATAATCCCTTCGGATCAGCCGTTTTGATCATCGACTCAAGCCACTTCATGCCTACCTCGCCTTTTTCAGCGGGCAGGTACGGAGAATGATCGCGGCCGACTCCGTGCTGATGACTGATCGTGCCGCCCATCTCCACAATCGCGCGACTGGCCGCATCTTTCATACGTTTCCAGAGCTGCAGCGTCTTTTCAGGCGTCGCCTGTGCGCGAAAGACGTAGGTCGTATAGATCGCCGATCCCGATCCGTAAAGATGCGATAGATGCGTATACACCAGCAATCGCTCGCCTGCTTCATCCATGGCCGCTTTCTGCAACGCCTCTTCGATGCGACTCACACCATCGGTCACCTTATCCCACGGAACGGCCGTTTCAAGCGTGTCGACGGCCCAGCCCATCTCCCACAGCGAATTGCGCATATAGGGCCCGCGAAAGCGATTCTTCTTCCAGGCCGAACCGAGCTTCTGACCGAGAGAGACACCGTTATATTTCGAGGCAAGATGCATCGTAATCTTCTTCGTATGGCTAACATGCGCCTTCGTTCCCGTAAAACCGACGATAAGAAGGCACTTGCCCTCGCCCACTCCGCGAAGAGCAAGATAACGCTCCATCCATTTAATCAACGAAGCATGACCGGCCAGCGACAGCGTAACGAACGTTTCGCGCGCAGAGCTCAGACGCATCATGGATAACGGCAGGCGATTCTGAACGGCTGCCCGTGCAAAGGCCTCGGCTCTTTTCCAGTCAGGGAAGAATACGCCGTGAAACTCCTCGGCCTCGGGAATAGGCCGGGCACGCACCGTCACCTCGGTGATAACGCCCATACGCCCTTCTGAGCCAAGAAGCACCTGACGCAGGTCAGGCCCGGCCGCACTCGCCGGATGCAGCGGCAGATTAATCTCTGCATCGGCAGTAATGACGCGACCGCCGGCAAACTGATCTTCGATACGGCCATAATAGAGGCTCTGCTGACCGCTGGAACGAGCAGCCACCCATCCGCCAAGTGTGCTGTATTCGTAAGACTGTGGAAAATGCCCGAGCATCATTCCGTGCGGCGCAAGCTGGCGCTCGACGTCGGGGCCTGCAACGCCGGCCTGAAAACGAGCCAGTCGACTGACCGGATCAAAATGTAGAAGGCGGTTCATGCGGCTGAGATCAAGCACAAGCACGGCCCGATCCCCTTTCGGACGATTGATATGCCCGACGACGCTTGTGCCTCCGCCGTAGATCATCACGACGGCGTTTTTTTCGGCGGCCAGCGTTAACAGCCGGCGCACATCCTCTTCGCTTTCAGGAAAAGCGACGGCGTCGGGAAAGTCCAGGCCGATGCCCTGGCGCAGAGAAAGCCAGTCGGGTAACGATTGCCCGCGTGCATGCCACAGTCGGGCCTCAGCCGACGTATCGACGCCCGGCATACCTTCGAGTCGTGACGGTCCTACAAGGCGCAGCGCCTCTTCGTAGGTAATATCTCTTGTCGCCTTCTCAGGAGGCGTCGGCTCTCCCGTAATCTCTTTTAAAAAGCGGATTCCATCTTCGGGTAACCCCACATTGATCGAATCATCTCCCCATCCGTTCCAGCGTTTCATCGTCTCCCCCTTTTCTTCGATTTTGTTGATGCCTGTTCGCTTCCTGCCGCCCCACCGGAGGCGGCAAGCCATATATCGATGCTGCGCCTCATCACGATGCGCACCTCTTCGGCGGCTCGCTCCGCATCGGGCAGAGCGGCCATAAGATCGGAATAAAACATACGTGACGATTCGCGGGCGCCGGGCAGCGAGAAATACAGCTCACCTGCCTGCCTGTAGACCGATGAGAAGCTATTGAGAAGCATCGGATACACAGGATTGCCCGACTCGATACAGAGAAGGCGATGCAGCTGCCAGTCATAGATAGCAAAGGCATCGGCGGCGTCGGTTAACAATGTCGAGCGTTGCAGATAGGCCTCGATTCCGGCTGCGTTGCGCCTCACGGCGGCGTAGCCATAGGCCGGCGCAAGGGCCAGGCGCACATCAAGCAGCGACGAAATCCAGCCTGCATCAAGAAGCTCCTGCCGGGCCAGCGTATCGAGAATCGTCAGGCCGCCCTCTTCTCGATAGTTGCGAATGACGGTCGGCTTGCCGTGCCGTATCTCAATCCAGCCGTCGCGGCTCAGCCGCTGCAACGCCTCGCGCAGAGGCTGACGATTCACGCCCAGCGCCAGAGCAAGCTCTCGCTCTGAAGGCAACGCATCGCCCGGAACGCCTGCCATGATACGATCCAGCAACGCCTTCTCGATATAATCCGAAGGCCGAAGAGCGCCCGGCTCCGGTTCTGTTTTCTCATGAGTTCTTTGCTGTGTCGAAAACGTCATTGTATCGCCTTTTCTTTTTCGAGAGCCGGCAGCCCTCACCATTTCGGCATTCAGATCACCCGCTCTGGTCGGAGGTCCGACCAGTTCAAATCTGTGAGATTCCAGAAATCCTGTCAAACAAAAAAAAGCGGCTACTGGGGGTGGCCGGGGCGTGGGGGCAAAAAGGCAGATTGTCCTACTCGCAACTTCCATCGACATATTCGCATCCACTCGACTTTCTGCACTTTGTTTGTCGAAAAAACAGTTGAAACAGAAGCCCCGCAATACACTGTTTTCAGTGCCAGGACCTCACAGTCCGATATCGCCAGGGAATATGAAGCACACACACACCTTCTTTATATCCTTTCAGCTCTCATGCTTCTGGGGCCTTGCTATACGGGAGCTGAAACACCATCCGGTTTATGGAAGGTCGCCGGTAAGATCACTGTGCCCGATAACAAAGGACGACTACACGCCTGCTCAGCGAACGGAGTATCCTACATCGCCAATAATGTATCCCTATTATCATCGAGAGATAACGGTTCCACATGGAAGGAAGAGCGATTCCCCGTAGAAACGGTAACCATTGTATTCTGCAACCAGCATATTCTCATCGCCGGGAATATTTCTGACCTCAGAGTCAGTCGAGATGGAGGCCTCACCTGGTTGCAAACAACAGGCATTGACACTCCTCAATGGACGATGGACCCCGTTTTCGCCCGATGTGGCGAGAAGACCTTTGCCGGCATTAGCCAGATCGGCGATATGATAAACACTCCTGACAGCGGTGTTCTCTATTTACTCAGAGAGCAAACCTGGATACCATACGCCGACTGGAAACGAGGACCCGTCTATCAACTGCATTGCAGTGAACACGGACTCTTTCTGGGGGACGATACAAATATTGAAATCGTCAAACTGGACGATAGTCCAGTAAGCTGGCAGGTCACACTGAATGATGGCCTTCGGGTCCCCTGTCCGATGTACCGCTTTGGTTGCGATATCGGTCGCAGTGAACCCTTCCTGACAACGCCCGACGGGATTTTTCTTTTCACAGGCTGGGCTATTTTCAAATTTCGTAAGAATTTGACTGGCTGGGATAACACAGGTACGACCATTCCCGATTCTTTCTACGCCGATGAGGTTATACACTGCAAAAATCAGATCTACCTGACCGGGAAAAAAGGACTGTTCCAGGTAAACTTCCAAGCGCCACCGAATATGGAAATCATTCCCGTCGATGGGCCTCCGGGTTCCGGCCGCAGCTACTGGTCTTCAAATGGTGACCTGTTATCCATCAATAGTGCTGGCGAGATCTACAGACATCAATGTAATTGACATAGGAACGGGACTACAAGACAGAGAGCGGGTCGGCGCCTTTCATTGAAAACAAGCTCTCTTGCATGAAAGATTTCGGTATGTGACCGGGGACTCACCATCGTTGTCCCCGGTCATATAAACACATTCCGCCCGTGCCAAAGCTCTTCTCACGAATTGCGGAACTGTCGCTCCATCGCCTCATCAATCGGATAAAAATGCACGAACGCAATGCCTGCCATCATCAATGCGATGGGCAATGCCGTGAGCAGGATGCGGATTCCCGTCAGCGTTCCGTCGCCGAGTGTGCCCGACTCGCCTGCCGATGCGGAGTATCCGGCGAGGTCAAGGCCGAGGCCGGCCAGCAATCCGCCCAGGGCAGCGGCGGCCTTGAACGAGAAATAAAAGAAGCCGTAAAAGAGCCCTTCGTGACGCTGCCCTGTTTTCCATTCGCTGTAGTCGATCGTCGACGGAACCATCGACCAGGGAAAGACGTAGATCGTCGACATGCCGGCGCCGGCGACGATCATCACGGCGATGACGACATACGGATTCGGATTCTCGATCAATAAAAGCGGAACAAGCATCAACGACAGAAGCGCCATTCCGGCGTTAAACGTAGATTTGCGTCCGATCTTCTTTTCAAGCCTCAGCCACAGCGGAAGCGTCAGAGCGGCGGCAACAAACAGACTTACAAAGGCAAGAGGAGTAAGAGCCTCGCTGCGCAGGTTATACTTGAAGTAATAATTCACAATCGTCGCCACAACGGTGATGGCGGCAAGATGCACGATGATCGCTCCGTTCAGAAGCAGGAACGGCACGTTGCTCTTAACGATGCGCAGGCGCTCGATGAATCCCAGATGCTCCACGATCGTAACGCGACTGCGCTCGTAGGTTGTGGCAAAGGTAACGATCGTAAAGACCGCAGCCAGCACACCATAGAGAAGACCGACATAACGAAAGCCTTCCTGAGGAGTGTCAAACGCATCGACAATCGGACGCGTCGCTCCGCCGACAAAGAGGATGGCCAGGATGGCAAAGGCCATGCGATAGGCGGTGAGGCTTGACCTCTCTTCAGGGCTGCTGCTGATGCTTGCCGTGATAGCCCCATAAGGAACAGAGACGATACTGTAGGCCGTCGAAAAAAGCAGGAACGTGACAAGAGCATATGCGAACTTCGCCTCGATCTGCGGAGCGGCGACCAGCAGAAAGAAGCTGATGCCGAAGGGAACGGCCCCAAAGAGCAGAAAGGGCCGTTTCTGCCCCCAGCGGGTTTGCAGCCGGTCGCTGAACGATCCGATCGCCGGATCACAGACGGCATTCCAGAGCTTCGCAATTGCGAAGATAAGACCGGCGGCGGCGGCGCTTAACCCGAATACGTCGGTAAAATAAAATACGATAAACAGCGTGACGCTCTGAAACGGAATACTTCCGCCGAAATCGCCAAGCGCATAGCCGATCTTTGTCTTCAAGCTTAATCGTTCTGTGTCTTGCATGAATCATCCTCTTTCTTCTTTCTCTTTGTGTGGGCGATCATCGCCCGGCTATATTTGAGCCACCCTTTCGTCCTATATATGAAACGCAGCTCGCAGAGGCAGTGCCTCTTCAAGGCGCCCCTCGACCTTCAATCTGCCCTGTAAAAAGGCCGTCTCGATCCTCTTTTTACCGAGCAATATGGCCGCCCACGTCCCTGCCGGAATCGTTATCGATAAGACGGGCTCGGCGGGTAACCCGACCTCAAGCCTGGGTTTGCCGTCCGCGATATAAAGACCGAAGGCCATGGCCGGCGCCGATCCGTCGGCAAGCAGCGAGATGCCGATGGTGCTGCTCCAGCCCTTTGCCTGACTCTCATCATAACGATCGAGCAGGTTCAGCGTAAGCGATTCGGCCTGCGATGCATAACGCTGCGTGCTACCGAAGAGGCGTGCGAGCAATCCCTCTTTCGACTGTAACTTTTTATCTGCGCGGCGAAGACGCATCCTGGTTAGCAGAGGCCATGTGGAATCAAGCTCTTCGACGAAGACCTCACGGTGTTCGACGGCCGAACGCTGGATGGCCAGGCTGAGGCGCAGAATCTCATAGCCCGATGTTCCATCAAGATCGGGCTTCGCCCTGCCCTGAATGGATTCGATGAAGTTCTGCGTCGCTCCGCGAAAGCCCTCCAGCCAGTCCGACGCAATATCTGAAAAATGCTGCCATCCCTTCTCGTTAAAGAGACTGATGATCGGCCCCGTATCAAGACGTCCCGTGCAGCGACGCACGATGGCGACGCCCCGGCTACCGCTTACCTCGAACCATTCGTCGTTCGCATAATAATCCGAGGGGATGGACAGCTCGGCCGCATGCGCGTACTCGCACATGCCGTAACGCATCGGATCTCTGTATTTCCAGGTGACGACGGCAGGCGAATCGATCACCCCGTCGATGGAATCGATCCAGGCATGCACGCGATCGATGGAGCCGAGCAGATAGGTGGCCGCCGCCCAGAGATGATGACCGTGATCGAAGGTCTGCATGCCGCGTCCTTCTTCGCGCTCCTGCATACGCCATTTCCAGGACGAGGCCGGAACCTGCCATCCACCGAGACCGCCGCTGATAAACTTGATGCGCAGATTTGTCGGCGTACCTATCTCGCCGGCATCGATCATCTCGCGAAGACGCACAAGCGGCGGATAATAGATATAGTTATCCGTCAGTCGAAAGACGCATCCCGATGCCTTCATCGCCTCGATCATACGCCGGGCCTTCTTGAGATCGATCGTCATCGGCTTCTGTAGGGCGACATGCTTCTTTGCCCGCGCGGCGGCGATGACCATGGGCTCATGCAGTTTCTGCGGCGTCAGAATCTCCACGGCGTCGATATCGGGATCGGCAAGCAGGGCATCGTAGTCCGTATAAACTCGTTCGGCATTCCATTCCTGTTTACGCTTCGCCACAAGGGTCGGATCGGTATCGCAGACGGCGAAAATACGGGCATCTTCGCGGCCCGCATAACCCGGAGCATGCATGTCGGCGATGCGTCCGCAGCCGACGATGGCGACGTGTATCGGTCTCATCGCACGACCAGGATCAGGCCGACAAGCATGAGCGCCAGGCCGCCTATCTTCTTGAACGAGATCGGATCAACGGGCGAACCCAGCCATCCGAAGTGAGAGAGCAGAAGACCGATCAACACCTGGCCTGTGACGAGAAGCAGGAATCCCGTCGCCGCCCCGCCCGTGCGCTCAGGAATGAGAAAGGTTACGGCAAAAACGATGGAGGCACCGAAGGCGCCGGCCAGAAAGAGCGGGCGACTGCCGGCCTGAAAGAGCTCGGTCATCGAGCCCGGGCGGAATACGAAAAAATACACGGCGGCAAGAGTGGCTCCAATCAGCCAGAAGAACAGATTCGCCGCAGCGGCGGCCTTCATGGGGCTACCGGCGACGGCCTGCATCTCGCCGCCCAGTCGGCCGTTCATGGCAAGGTGAAGGCCGATGGCCATGCCCACCCCCACCGTAATCAGTGCATAAACTAACTTTTCCATATTGAGATCTTCCTGAATGGTTTTTCTGGTTTTATGTTTTTCTCTATAAAACTTAACCCTATCGATTCCAATCGAATCCAGAGAATCGATTATCTCGATCTATGTAATGAGAACTCCCGTTTACGTAAACGGAAAATTTTGGTCATACCAATCCATAAGAAGGCCGTCTTTCAGGTCAAGAGCAATAGAAGGGCTAAATTTCGGACAGTTCAGAGCGGAAAATGGGACGGCGGACCAACTTTGCCTTCTTTTGACAGAAAAAAAGTCCTCCGCTTCAAAATAGGATTGAACGCTGAGCTTTTTCGTGTACAATTCCTGTCGCATGAGAGAAGCCTGGGTCGTCGAAACTGCATGGGAGGTCTGCTGGCAGCTGGGTGGCATCTATACCGTTCTTCGTAGCAAGGCGCCTGCGATGACGGCCCGCCTTCAGGATCACTACTGTCTGGTAGGTCCCTATAATCAGGCCACAGCCTCCATTGAGTTCGAAGAGACGAACGAAGATACGCCCTTTCATCGGGCGGCGGCCGAGCTGGCAGCGAAAGGGGCACATATCCATTGCGGTCGATGGCTTGTCAGCGGACGTCCGCTTGTCGTGCTCATCGACTTCCTCGCCTCCTGGAATAAGATCGCCGAGTGTAAGTACTTTTTCTGGAAGGATCATCAGATCGACGCCGGCGACGAGGCTGAGGTGAACGACGTCGTGCTTTTCGGCTACCTTGTCGCCGACTTCTTTCAGCAGCTGCAGGCGCAGATCGCCCTTCTTCCCGAGGCCGAACGTTACCCTGTCATCGGACATTTCCATGAATGGATGGGAGGGGCGGCCATCCCCATTTTAAAGAAGCGCCACGTCGGCATAGCGACGGTCTTTACGACACATGCAACGCTGCTCGGTCGCTATCTTGCGTCCGATGATCCTTTCTTCTACGGGCGGCTTCCGTCCATCGACGCCTACAGAGCGGCCGGCGATCGCGGCATCTACAACCGCTTCGCCATCGAACGGGCCGCCGCACACGGCGCCGACTGTTTCACGACCGTGAGCGACATCACCGCCGTCGAGGCCGAACATCTGCTCGGACGCCGGCCCGATCAGGTTCTACCGAACGGTCTGAACATACGACGCTTTGCCGCTCTTCACGAATTCCAGAACCTGCATCAGCTTTACAAGCAGGCCATCCATGAATTCGTCATGGGTCATTTTTACCCGAGTTATACATTCGACCTCGATAAGACGCTCTATCTTTTCACGGCCGGTCGCTACGAATACCGCAACAAAGGCATGGACCTTTTCATAGAGTCGCTGGCGAGGCTGAACTTCAGACTGAAAGAAGAGAAATCGGATCAAACCGTCGTCGCCTTCATCGTCACAAAGGCGCCCGTGCGCGCCATCAGCGTCGACGTTCTCAAAAGCCAGATGATGTTTCGCGATCTGAAGCATACGTGCGAGCGCATCAGCCATCGTATGACCGAACGCCTTCTGTATTCGGCCGCTCTCGGCAAGGTGCCGACGATTGAAGATCTGCTCGAAGAGAGCTCGCAGATGGCGCTGAAGCGGCAGCATCACGCCTGGAGGCGCCAGGGATGGCCGGCCATCTGCACGCATGACATGCTGCATGACGCCGAAGACGCCGTCCTGAATCAGCTGCGCACCTGTCATCTGTATAACGCACCGGAAGATCCGGTCAAGGTCGTCTATCATCCGGAGTTCCTGACCGGTACGAGTCCGCTGCTCGGCCTGGACTACGATCAATTTGTTCGCGGAACACATCTGGGCGTATTCCCGAGCTATTATGAGCCATGGGGCTATACTCCGATGGAATGCGCCGCCCTGGGCATCCCCTCGATTACAAGCGACCTTGCGGGCTTCGGTTCGTATATTCAGCGTCAGATGCCCGATCACGAAGAGAAAGGCCTGTACGTCTGCCGCCGTAATATGCTCAGCTTCGACGACAGCGCCAATCATCTCGTCGATCAGCTCATGAGCTTTATCAAAACGAACCGTCGCGACCGCATCGAGATGCGAAACCGCGTGGAGAGCACCAGCGACCAGTTCGACTGGAACGTGCTTGTCGAGAACTACTGGAAGGCGCATGACCTGTCGCTCTCGTTCTTCGAGCGCTTACAGAAGGGCGGATCTACAAAAGCGGAATAGCCCCTTCTTGCAGTTTCTGGTGGCAGTGCCACGGCCATGGCGAATACGGGCCGGCAAAATCCACATGAAAGGGCTTGCCCCGTCGCCTGACGCTGCAAAAACGGAGGCATGAGGGCCTTTTTCAAGCTCACTGTCGCCTTTTCGCTCCTGGCCGGATGCGGGGTGAACACCGATTCGCCGGTCTACCCCATCTCGTCGCTTCTTGCGATCGGCGCTCCGACGCTGGTCAACCTCGAACCCGTCGCCTCCACCGATCCCGATGTCGCTCCGTATTTCAAGGTCTCTTATTTCGTAACGAATCAGGAAGATGAGTTCATCGGCTACAACCTCTACGTGAGCAAGGTTCTGCTTTCAAGTGAGGCCATCATTACCGGAACTGCCGGATCGCCCTATCTGCCCGACGGCCTTGATCCGACCTTTCGCCACACGAACGATGAAGCAAGCACGCTCTCGACCGACTTAAAGACAGAGACGATCTCGTATTTCAAACCGCCGCCGTCGCCTGAGCATTTTCAATACTGTCGCGTCTATTATTTTGCCCTGCGAGCGGTGCTTTTAAACGGCCAGTACTCGCAGCCCGGACCGCAGCTTTCGGCCTGCATCACCGATGCGAACCACTGCCCTACCAGCAATGACTGCAACTGAAGAAATGCCGGCCGGCCTCTATGTGGCCGCCACGCCCATCGGAAATCTGCGCGATATCACGCTTCGCGTTCTTGACGCCTTGAAGTCGGCCGATCTTATCATGGCCGAAGATACGCGCAAGGCCGGCCTGCTCTTGAAGCACTTCGAGATCTCAAATGCTCTGAAATCCTTTCGTATCCATCGGATGCGCGAAGATACGGAGTATGCTTTGCGCGAGCTTGCGGCGGGTAAATCCATCGTTTTTGTCACCGACGCAGGCACCCCCGGAATCTCAGATCCCGTCTCGCATCTGATCCGTGAGATCCGTCAGCGCAAGCTTTCGGTGCCGGTCATCCCCCTGCCCGGTGCCTCGGCCATGACGGCAGCCCTGTCGGTCAGCGGCTGGCAGGCCAATCCGTCGGTTTTTGCCGGATTTCTGAGCCCGAAGTCGGGTAAAAGGCGAAAAAGCCTTGAACAGATGAGAGAATTCGACGGAGTGATAGTGATCTACGAGTCGGTGCATCGCATCGACCGGCTGCTCGAAGAGATTGTGCAGATTCTGCCCGACCGGCCCGTGCTTGTCGGCCGTGAGATCACCAAGATCCACGAGCAGTTTATTGAGATTCCGCCGGGCGGGCCGATCCCCGATTTCGTCAGAAAGGGCGAATTTACGGTTCTTGTGGGGCGCCCCGATGACGGAAAATAAGAAGAAAATGTTTCACTTTTTCGAGCATCCGACCGATATTGTGATTGAGGTAAATCCTGATGGTTGTGGATAAAGTAGGCGGCATAGGTCCCGGATACGGACCGAAGAAGATTCAGACGAAAGCAGAGGTCAATCGAACCGATGCTCCGAAGGATAACGTGACGATCTCTGATGCGGCCATGCGTCAGCAGAACATCGATCGCGTGAAGAAGCTTGCTCTGTCCACCGAGAACCGCACGGATAAGCTGAAAGAGGTGCGCGAGCGTCTGGCCGAGGGTGTGTACGATAACCCGTCCGACGAGATCCTTGGAAAGGCCGCCGATCAGATTACCGATTTCTTTCTCACTCGCTGAAAGCCGCTTTAGCTCTGAGAATAAAAGGCCGGGATAACACCCGGCTTTTTTATTTGGGGCGGCTCAATATGACTTTTCTTCGCAACTCTCCCTCTTTTGAAGGTAAACCGCACACGCCGCGATTGCCACAGATTCCCACCCGAAATCAGAATCCACAATGTTCAACCCAAGGGCGTCCAGACAATTGGGCCGATAGATATCCTCCAGATCTGCTTCGCAGGCACTCCTGGGAGTTAGATCGGTGCATCTGACAGATAGGAAGATTATCAAAATCAGTATCGTAGGTTTCAGTAACTTCACTATGTTTCTCCGTTTTGACTTCCAGCCTCTCGACAAATCCTTATGCTAATCAGGCTGTCGAACATAAGACTTTTGTCCACGAAATACACAAAAGGCGCGAAAGTTTCGATCCGAAATCAGAAAGTAAACCTGACGGCATCTTGCTGCTATCCGGCGAACATGGAGCAACAAGATGGCTTGCAAACGCCCCCTCCCTTTTCGGCTTTCTCAGCGCCCCCCGTGCCCTCTGTAGTTAATCGGTTCCGGTTCTTTCACTAAACCGCACAGGGTCGTGCTTTGCCAACCCAGCAGGATCCCAGGCAGCAATCTCTGCCCTAAAAACCTGCTTGCCACCGCCGGCGCTGCTCTGTAGATTTGCCTTACCTGCATGACTGACGCGTTCGAGGAGCACCTCGAGGGAGTGCAGGGAATTCACGCCGTGCGTCTGGGCGCCTTAATCTCTAATTGCAGGAGGAGCCCATGACCGCTCAAACCGATAATACGCTGAAATCCATCGACAGCGAGGTATTCAACCTCGTTCGCTCTGAGGAGTCGTATCAGCGCTCGACCATCCGCCTTATCGCCAGCGAGAACTATACGTCCCGTGCCGTTCTCGAAGCGTGTGGCACAGTATTCCAGAACAAATACTCCGAGGGTTATCCGGGGGCCCGCTTTTATCAGGGGCAGATTAACTGCGACGCCCTGGAACGCCTGGCCATCGATCGCGCAAAGGCGCTTTTCGGAGCGGAGCATGCAAACGTGCAGCCCTACTCGGGCTCGCCGGCTAACCTTGCCGTGTACCTTGCCTTCGCAAAGCCCGGCGATACGATCCTCGGCCTTAACCTGAGCCACGGCGGACATCTGACGCACGGCTCAAAGGCCAGCGTTACGGGCAAATGGTTCAACGCCGTGCATTACAATCTCAATCCCGATACGGGCCTGCTCGATTACGACGAGATCCGTCGTCTTGCTCTCGAACACCGACCGAAGCTTCTGATCGCCGGGCATTCGGCGTACCCGCGGCAGCTTGATTTCGCTAAGTTTCGCGAGATTGCCGACGAAAGCGGAGCGATTCTCTTCGTTGATATGGCGCATTTCGCAGGTCTTGTCGCAGGCGGGGCGCATGCGAATCCCGTTCCGTTTGCCGATGTCGTGACGACGACTACGCATAAGACGCTGCGCGGTCCGCGCGGAGCGATGATCCTCTGCAAAGAGGTGCACGCAAAGGCCATCGATAAAGCGGTGTTCCCGGGACTTCAAGGCGGACCGCATAACTCGACGACTGGCGGCATCGCCGTCGCCCTGAAAGAGGCCGCTACTCCGGCCTTTAAAGAATACGCCCATGCCGTCGTCGCCAACGCGAAAACCCTTGCCGCCGAGCTTTCGGCTAAAGGATTCAAGCTCGTCTCGGGCGGAACGGATAACCATCTGATCTTGATCGATCTGACGAATAAAGGCATCACCGGCAAGGAGATGGCCATCGCCCTTGAAGCGGCCGGCATCGTGCTGAACTATAATACGGTGCCGGGCGAGACGCGGCCGGCCTTTGATCCGTCGGGAATTCGACTCGGAACGCCGTCCGTAACCAGCCGCGGCTTCGGCGTCGGCGAGATGAAACGCATCGCCGAATGGATGGATGCGGTGGCATCGGATGCAAAGAATACCGATAAGCTGGCCTCTATTGCCCGTGACGTTGCGACGCTGTGCAGCGGTTTTCCCGTGCCTGGAATCGATTGAGGAAATAAAAGCCTTCCCTATAGGCAGATGATTGTTGTAAGGCAGGCGTCGCGATGGCAGCGGCGCCGGCTTAACCTTGCTCACTTCATGTTTCAAGATCCTGTACCGTCAGCCCGGTAATGCCCGATATTTCGTTGAAAGGGTAACCCTTCTTGAGCATAGCCCTTACAGTCACGTGCGCCTGCATCTCTATGTTGATCCTGCGGCCTCTTGAATCCCTTGCAAGGATATCGAGAATCGCATTCTTATCGTCGATGGCCTCACCGGGTAGTTCCGGGTTTTGAATAATGGGGGACTGGAAGTTGATGAGGAGGCCAGCATAAAGTCGGGCGCGACATAATTTCGTTACTGTCGCGGCAAAAATGTTCCGGTAATCTTATTATGTCGCCGGTGAAGGACCTCACGCAGCCATTAACATCTCGAAGTCATGAAGTCTCTGCATTTTTTCCACAGGGACGCTTGTTTTTGCTGGACCGATTAACTATTGGGCAGTAAAATCATCTATCGACTGCAAACATGCAATAAACCATTCATGACCGACGTCTTTTCTAAAGAACAGCGCTCCTGGATTATGGGTCGCGTAAAGGGATCAGGAAACAAAACCACGGAGCTTGCCCTGATTGCGCTTTTTCGCAAATACCGAATCACCGGTTGGCGTAGGGGCAGCAACTTACCCGGAAGGCCGGATTTTGTGTTCCCGACTGTCAGGGTCGCTATCTTCGCCGACGGCTGCTTCTGGCATGGTCATGACTGTAGAAATACCCAGCCCCTTGGAAACGGCAGCTTCTGGCGCGAAAAAGTCGAAAAGAATAGAAAGCGAGATCGCCGAGTAAGCCGAAAATTAAGATCTATGGGCTGGTCGGTTTACCGGATTTGGGAATGCCGAATAAAAAAAAGGAAGCTGCCGGCCACTCTTCTGGCCAAAGTCGGACCTTCATAATCATATGAAACGCGTATCATTCAAAACCCGGGCGAGAGTAGTCGACCTTCTCGGACGTGAGCAAATTGCCGATGCACCCACCGCGCTTACGGAGCTTTTGAAGAATGCCGTCGACGCTCAGGCCGAAACAGTGACGATTCACTTCCACTCTCAAGCGGGCCTTCTCGAAGTCAGCGACGACGGGCTTGGCATGCGACCGGAGGACTTGATGGACCGCTGGCTGGTGCTTGCCACGGACTCCCGGCACGGTAAGCCAGATCCGGAATGGTATAAATATGCAACACCGGAGCAAACAAAACGCTTACAGCACGATAAGCCTTTCGGTGAGAAAGGCATCGGACGACTTGCCGTGGCCAGTCTTGGAAATGGCGTTCTCGTATGGACGAGATGGGGTAAAGGCAAAAATTTTAAGCGCTCAATGGCCCTCGTTCACTGGCATCTTTTTCGGTATCCCAAGCTGAATCTCGATGATGTCTATATACCGTTTATGGAACTGGGGGCTCAGGATAACCCCAAAGATGCGGCAAAGCTTCTACTCGAGTCTCTAAAGGATTGGTACGAGAGACATAGCAAGGATTTCTATATCGATAAAAAATCCTCCATTGATCCGAAAACGATCAGCAATGACATAAAGCGAGGCTTTGCGCAGGCCATAGACTCTATCGTTGATTATCATGCAGACTCACCGGGGACCAGCTTTTTTATTCTTTCCACAACTGATGAAGTTCCGGATATTTTTCAATCCGGAGCGGAAAGGAAAGGAGAAAGTAATTGGCCCTCAGAGGGATTGCGCGCTATTCTTGGTTTTTGCAACCCATTCTCCGATGATGCTCCTCGCATCAAAATTGAAGCCTTCGCAGACGACCGACCAGCGTTTGAAGGGAAGAATGATTTCTGGAAATCGAAAGATTTTGAAGAGTGTGATTACTTTATTCATCTCCGCTCTAACTCGGAAGGATTCGTTAAAGGAGAGATTAGACATTATTCAAAAAAAATAAAATACGAATTTCAAACGCCACAATTGCCGCCGCAAAGTGATTATCCTGGCCCGTTCGAAATCAAGCTTGGATATGTTCTCGGTAAGCCGGAAGAATCACGATTAACACCGGATCGATTCGCATACTTCAGTAAAAAGTTGGAGGATATCGGCGCTCTTTACGTCTACCGAAACGGCATAAGGGTCATGCCATACGGTAGACAGGATACAGACTTTTTGGAATTCGAATATAGGCGCAGTTTAAACGCTGGCACTTATGTATTCTCCCATCGACGTATGTTCGGGTATATCGGAATCGATTCCGAAAATAACCCTGGCCTCATCGACAAGGCTGGGCGCGAAGGATTGATCAAAAACAAGTATTACCGGGGGCTATACAAGATCGCTACGTCAATCTTTATCGATATTGCTAAGACCCATTTCGCAACCAAAGTTAAGAAAGAACAGAAATTGAAACTGGATACGGCCTTAAGAGCGGAAATAGAGGTGCAGACCCGTTCTTTCTTAGAAGAGTTTAAAAAATCCCGAAAATATTTGAGCGAAGCCGAAAAGCTTCTCGAAAAAAAATACGCCGACCTGTATTCTCGCTCCAAGGATATAGAGAGAAGTTCAATTGATACAATCGATCGATTTTTCCAAGATTTAGAAGCTCTACGAGATCGTTTCCGGCTTGATATAGATACTATGTCAATGGAAATCCCTTCCCTTGCTTCTCCCTCACCGAAAGTCCTCGCTGCGTGGGATTCTTACCAGACAGACCGCCAACAATTTGAAATCCGCTGGAACCGAGACCTGCTCCAGCTTCAGCGAAAACTATCTGCGGCCTTAAAGCGTAACGCGGACAAAATTAAATATCTAAATAAACTGAGAACGCGCCTATCGAGCAATGAACTCCGTATCCAAGCAAGGTTAGAGCAGAAGCGAGACCGTCTAATCGATGGGGCTCGCCAGATTGCCGAAAAAAAAGCGCCGATATGGTTCAACAACCATGTTGAAAAAATAAAGAGGATCCCCCGCGATCTGCTTGGTGAAGATCCACCTCAAGCAGTCGTCAATGGGTCTGACCAAGCCGCTGTCGATTTTGAGGATGCGATCCTAAAGCAAGATATTGTAGCCAAGGGCGAACTCGAGCCTTACTGGGAAGGTATTTTAACCGATATCGAGCGAATAGCCACCGCACGCAGCATGGATGGCGCCGTAGGTGCCTTGAGTCGTGAAATGGAAGCCCTCAAGGAACGAGAATTCGTGTACATTGAACTTGCGCAGCTTGGTCTAATTGTCGAAGGGATCGACCATGAGTATCGCACGCTCTTCTCTCAAGCGAAGAAAGACTTCAAAACTCTGCGCTCCGGCAAAAATACAGTCGACAGCGAAACTTTCGATCACCTGTACTCCGTCTTTAACGCGATCAATGAAAAGATCGAATCCCTAGCTCCTCTATATCGAGCAGGAAGAAGAAGATACGAAACGGTAACAGGCGACAGCATCCTAAGCTTCATAAAAAGTCGCTTCCAACAGGAATACGAGACTGGCTTGATTCAAGTAGACAAGTCCTTCTCAACGTTAAGATGGAGCAGCACAAACAGGTCAGTTCTATTTGCTGCCATCATCAACGTAATCAACAATGCCCTTTATTGGATTGAGAAATCGGTCACCCCAAAGGAGATCCGGATCACTCTAGATCACGAGGATTTTGTGATCTCCGATTCGGGCCCCGGGGTGGCACCGAGAGATGCGGACCGAATCTTCGAACCGTTCTTCTCCCGCAAGCCCTCAGGACGAGGCTTAGGACTGTATCTCTCCAAAACGGCGATGCAACAGCATGGCATGGATTTAACGCTGGCAGACGAGCCGAGGAAAAAGGCCCTCCAAGGGGCTAACTTTGTTTTCAAGAAACCCGAACAGGAAGAATGAAATGACGGCGACGATTGAAGACTTGAGATCTCAAATAGCAAGGAAATATTGCAGGACTTTGACCGTTATCGACGATGATGCCTACCAAACCGGAACCTGGGAATCAACGAACCCTGTGATTGACGAAACGTACGTAGCTCTCGTAAAGAAGTGTAACGAGGATTCTATTCTTTGCCATTTGCAGTACTATCCAAACGGAAAATTGGGCGGCCCCGATATTGAATTTTACAAAAAATATTATGATCGAGCTGTTCAAACCGCAAAAAACTCTGAGGTTGTAATCCTCGATTGGTATCTCGGTGCTGAAAGTTCGGAGCACTCTATTGCTTTGCTCAAAGAGCTTGCAGCGGACGGAGCTCTGCGATTTGTGATCGTATATACCAAGCATAAGGAAGATGCGACGAGTAGTCTGGAATCCGAAGGCTATCATCGATTAACTATCTCCACGAATCACTCCAACTCGCCTGTCGAAGACGACGATACTTTTCAACCCATTGGGGTGCACGACAGCCAGACGGCAGCCGTTGATTTTTTTTCCAATGAAAATAGCAGTATCTTCATCTTGGTACAGGATAAGCCTTCGGAACCTGAGAAAAATACGCCTGATCTCTTAACGCTCATTACCCAACTGATGCTGGCTGCCTACCCTGACTTCCTTCATTGGGCTGGATTGGAGTTGCATACTTTCATCCGCGAGAAAATGCCCCAATTAATATCCAAGCTGCCGACTGGCACTGACCACGCAATCGTGTATCAGAGCTTATTTACCGATCTCCCGGACGATGTTGCCCACCAAGTTGCAGTTATTCATCTTGAACAGATGGAGCACGAACTTTTCAAAGAGCCCTTACAAGCGGTTTGCGATTTATATCTTCACCAAGCCATTGAGAAAGACAAGGAATGGACCAAAATCAAGGACGAGCCGACGATAAAGAAAAGGGATAACGCTCGAACAAAAATAAACGAAAAAGAAAAAACGGGAACAAATGGGTTGAAACTCACCACTGCTATGAATCAACCTGATTCAGCCTTTCGGGCACATACCAAGCTTGCCTATATACAAGAGTCCTACATTGACATCAGTCAAGAAAAGCTATTACTGAGGCGAGGAACCATCTTCAAGAAGAAGCAGGCCACCGACGATGGATGGGATTTCCTGCTATGCATTACACCAGAGTGCGATCTTTACAGATTAAATGACGGACAACATATTCATTTTATTCAAGGAAGACGTAAGGACAATCTTGACAAGACTAGCGGTCCTTTGTTTTTTCAAACCTTTGTGTCGGAGTCTACCCAAATCGAATGGGAAAGCTTTCGAACCAAGGTAATTCTCGCACCGACAGGCAGCGCTGCCGGCTTTCCATCTATCTCAGATGCGGCTTTCACTGATTACGAATACGTTGGCCAAATCAAAAGTCGGTTTGTCGATCGCATAATGCAACGTGGCTGGTCACAGCAAACACGTGTTGGCGTCGATACTGCAGAATATATAAGGTTTGTTAGAAGTGAGAAGTAAACCGACTGCCATCGATCTCTTCAGCGGATGCGGCGGAATGACGCAGGGGTTGAAGTCCGCGGGCTTTAGCGTTTTAGCCTCCGCCGAAATTCTTGCCGTAGCGCGTGAGACGTATCACGACAATCATCCCGAAGTTCGCCAGTATACCGATGTGCGGCGGTTAACAGGAGCGACGCTGCTATCCGATTTGAATTTGCGCCCAGGCGAGCTTGATCTTCTCGCAGGCTGCCCGCCCTGTCAGGGTTTCTCGACCATTCGCACGAGGAATAAGCCGAATCCGGTCGCCGACGAGCGCAATGAACTGATTTTCGATTTTTTACGACTTGCGCTTGCTCTACGACCGAAAGCCATCCTCATGGAAAACGTCCCGGGTTTGATGAAGGATCGCCGTTTAGAAAAAACGGCTCGTAGACTGCGAGCCGCAGGGTATGACGTTGAGGTCGACGTCATCGATGCGGCGGATTTCGGCGTACCGCAGCGCCGGAAGCGGATGATATTAGTGGCGACGCGAACCGGCAGAGCCAGTCTTCCCTCGGGGGACAGCAAACAGCGCACCGTCGCCGATGCTATCCGTGATCTGCCGAAGGCGGGGAAATCGGGAATACACTGGCATGACCTGAAACGAGATCACTCGGAAAAGGTGATGAATATAATCCGCCGTATTTCGAAGGACGGGGGTAGCAGGAGCGACCTCGGAAAGGAGCAATTGGAATGCCACAAGCGAACGGACGGCTTTCGCGACGTTTACGGTCGATTATCCTGGAACAAAGTCAGTTCCACGATCACCCGATCATGCGTTAACCCTTCTAAAGGAAGGTTTATTCATCCCGAAGAAGACAGGGCTATCACGGTTTTCGAGGCTGCTCTATTGCAATCCTTCCCGAAGTCATATCGATTTTCCCGATCGATTAATCTGACCGAGGTCACATCCATGATCGGTGAAGCCTTGCCCCCTTTGTTCGCCAAGAAGCAAGGCTTACATATCCGTCGAAAGATTCTGAACCGCCAATAACCCCTCCAGCACGCATCCATCCGAACCCCGCCTGGCACTCAACCAAACAACAAAAGTGCCACCCGCGGGGTGAGGAATGAGATGCGTGCGGGAGTTATTTATACTTCTCGACTTCGACTGCCAGTTTCTGCGCCAGTTCAGTGTAGGACTTGCGCATCGCGTCGTCGGCGTTATCCGAGATCGAGGCGGGTTTGCCCGATTCGCCGGCTTCCATGACGTCGGGCTGCAGCGGCAGCGATCCGAGGAAAGGAACGCGGTATTTTGCGGCGAAGGCGGTGCCGCCGTTCTTCGAGAAGATATGCGAGGTCTTGCCGCAATGCGGGCATACGAACTCGGCCATATTCTCGACGACGCCTAAGATCGGTATCTTCACTTCCTGGAACATGGCGACGGCTCGCGTCGCGTCCTGGATGGCGACGTTCTGCGGAGTCGTGACGACAAGGGCGCCGTCGAGGTCGATGAGCTGGGCCAGCGAAAGCTGTACGTCGCCGGTGCCGGGCGGAAGGTCGATGAGCAGGAAGTCGAGCTCGCCCCACATGATTTCGTAGAGGAACTGTTCGACGGCCTTGCCGAGCATCGGGCCTCTCCAGATGACGGCCTGATCGGGATTCAAAAGAAAGCTGAACGACATGACCTTCACGCCGTATTTCTCGGGCGGGCTGATCTTATTCTTGCCGTCGCCTGTAAGCGAGAGCTTGCCGTCGAATCCGAACATCTTGCCTATCGACGGTCCGTAGATGTCGGCGTCGAGAACGCCTACTTTCAGGCCCATCTGCGCCATGGCAGCGGCGAGGTTGGCCGTTACGGTGGACTTGCCGACGCCGCCTTTGCCTGATCCGACGGCGATGACGTTTTTCACGCCACGGATGCGGTTTCCAAGCGGTTCGGGTTGCAGCTCGGGATCATATTCAAAGCGGATCTTGAACTTGCCGGGAATGCCCACCTTGCCCAGGACTCCGCGCAGCTGCGACTCAAGGCCGATCTGCACGCGACGATCTTCGTCGGGGCTTTTTACGATGATGCGGAGTTGTTCGCCGTCTTCTTCGACGCGGCCAAACATACCGAGATCAAAGAGGTTTTCTTTAAAAGTAGGATGTTCGACCTTAGTGAGAGCTTCTTTCACCTTCGATTCGATTTCGGTCAGATTCATAGATCCTCATTTTAGGAGTGTTAGGTGTTGATAAGGAAAATAATACCAATCCTCCGACTCAGCCAGAAAAAAGGGAGAATCGCCCGTTTTCCCGTTCAACGGGTCGCAAGGCCACCTTCATAACTTGCTATCGACGCATGCCCGGCTTCTTCTCGACAGCACTGGCAGGGCGGAAATTCCATTCGTATGGGCTCGCTGGGAGACGGTATCCATACGGAAGGACGCTTCACGTTCGGAGGAGACGTGCCGGAACGCTTCGAAGAACACGCCCGCCGCTCCATTCCGCTCTATGACGAAGGGCATGAGCTTATACTGAAGATAAGCGACTCCTTTATCGGCGAGAATTCCGTCGTTTACGATCTCGGCTGCTCTACGGGTCGCCTGCTCTATCGCCTCGCCGAGAGACATGCCGCTCAGGGCATCCGCTGTGTCGGAGTGGAGCGCGAAGAGGCGATGATCGAATATGCGCGCCGTCAGAATGCGCATCCGGCGATTG
Organism: Leptonema illini DSM 21528; assembly: GCF_000243335.1. Taxonomy (NCBI): domain Bacteria; kingdom Pseudomonadati; phylum Spirochaetota; class Leptospiria; order Leptospirales; family Leptospiraceae; genus Leptonema; species Leptonema illini. Next base: position 2,405,260 of record NZ_JH597773.1, read on the forward strand.
AATATAAGGCCGAAGACGTGCTGGAGTTCGATCTCGGTCAGGAGAAGGCCGATCTGATCATCTGCTATTATACCGTGCAGTTCGTGCGGCCGGCGGTGAGGCAGGATCTGATCAACCGGATCTTTCAGGGATTGCGGTGGGGGGGCGCTCTGCTGCTTTTCGAGAAAACCAGAGGCCCCGATGCCCGTTTTCAGGATCTGCTGACGGGTCTGTACAACGATTTCAAGCTGGATCGCGGCTATGAGGCCTCTGAAATTCTACGAAAATCGCAGTCCCTGCGAGGAGTTCTTGAGCCATTTTCTACGCAGGGGAACCTCGACTTGCTTGCACGTGCGGGTTTCCAGGATTGTATGACCATACTGAAATATATCTGCTTTGAAGGGATGATTGCAATCAAATGAAAAGCTTCATGATCACGGTCGGGAATTTCTTTTTTCGCTGGAGGGACACGGCCTTCTCTCTGATCTTTCTCGGCGGACTGGTTCTGATCGCGTATCCGCGGCCCGGCTACTGGGTAACGGGATGGTTCGGCGATCTGCAGGTCGATCAGATCCTCTCCCTTCTCGGACTTCTGCTTGCGCTGTCGGGCATCGGAGTGCGCGCCCTTGTGATCGGCTTCATCTACGTGAAACGTGCGGGCGATCGTAAAAAGATCCACGCCGACGAGCTCTTTCGCGACGGCCTGTTCGCACATTCGCGCAATCCGCTGTACGTCGGCAACCTGCTCGTCGTCACCGGAGCGATGTTCACGGTGAACCTGGGGCTCTTCTGGTTTATCGTTCTGCCTTTCTTCTACTTCGTCTATTATTGCATCATTTTCGCCGAAGAAGACTTCCTCTCGAAAAAATTCGGAGCCGGCTATGCCGAGTATATGACGACGGTCAACCGTCTGTTTCCCGGCAACCTCGGCAAACTGAGCAGCTCGTTTAAAGGCCTGACCTTCCTCTTCAAAAGAGTCGTCAAGGTCGAGCATGCTTCGACGTCGCTGATCCTCTTCTCGGTACTTGCGGCAAATCTTCTGAAGTTCCGTTACCGTTACGGCATCGATTATGATACGGCCCTGCAGCAATCTCTGATCGCCGGTATCGTTATCGTGCTGCTCTATTTCATCACGGCCACGTCGCTGAAGCAGGCGGGTAAACTGGAATGGAATCAGAACGACTGAGCGACCTCGTTTCTTGGCCGCTGCTTGCCCTGGGCATCGTTCTTACGCTGATCGGAGTGTCGCCGCTTCTTACAGCGGCGGCCATCATGGCGGGCCTGATGCCGAAGCCCGAGACGATGCAGATCGGCGGCATGTTTCTCTCGGCCGCCTTCTTTCTTGCAACGGGCCTGCCCGCTCTCTTTTCGTTCGTGCTGCGTGAGAAGGCCTCTTCACGTACGCTCGCCCGGGTGACCGGTGGGCTGCTTCTGATTTTCGCCCTAGCCTTCCCGTTCACGCTTGCGATTAACGTTCCGTTTTTTATTCCGCTGTTTTTCTATGTTAGCGGGGCCACTGGAATCTGGGCGCTTCTGCGGAGTAGATAACGGGAGCGTCGCCCCAGAGCTTTTCGAGGTTGTAGTAGTTCCGCTGCTCCTGCACGAAAACGTGCAGCACGACATCGACGAAGTCGTGAATGACCCATCCCGATTCCACATCAAGCGGTCGTATCTTTTTATTTGTCAGATGCTCGCCAAAACGACGCGAGATCTCACGAGCCGTCGTTCCGAGCTGAAGCGATGATCCGGCCGTTGCGATCATAAAGAAGCAGAAATACGGATTCACATCTTCCAGATTCATCACCTTGATATCGGTGAGCTTCTTCTCATCGAGAAAGGCGACCAGATCCTCAACAAGCTTGCGGATCACGGGATCTGACGATGGCTTGCGATACTCTGCTTCGACTGCAGGCCGCTGCGCTTTGACGACGTCGGCCTTCTTCGCAGGGGCGACCTTCTTAACCGGCTTTATCGCTTCTTTTTCAGTCGCCTTTATGGTCTTTTTTGTGGCCTTTTTTGCGGTCTTTTTCACCGTCTTCGTTACAGCCTTCTTAACGGCCTTTTTTACGGCCTTCTTTGCGGGCGTGACGGCCGATCTTTCGACCGACTTCTTTGCCGTCGCCGGGGATTTCTTTGCCGTCGTTTTCTTCGCTTCTTTCGTAACGCTCTTTTTTACGGATTTCTTTGTCGCCATTTTAAGATTCCTGAATGATTTCTGAGAGACACGTTTTGAGCCCCTACGGCGAAAATCCATAGCAAGCGCACCGGTAAAGTAAATTCGAAGCAAGCAGAAGCTGCCCTGCTCTTTGCGTGCGGGCGAGTGAACCTCAGAGAGCACTGAGCACGCAGAGAATAGGCAGAGCAGTGTACCACAGAGGACCCGGAGGACCCGGAGAAGACCAGAGAGAAGAATACTTAGAGGACTATCTCCTCCCGTTCTCTTTCGCGCCTTTAGCGTATTTCTCGGTCAACAACTTTTCTTCTTTTCTCTCTTCCTGCGCGTCCTCTGAGACCTCAGCAGTTAAACCTCTTTGCGTCATCCTGAATAGAGAAATTCAACCAGTAGAGTAGAGAGGGTGCCGGAAGCCCGGCAGCCCTCCCCCTCGTCAAACCGGACGTGCAGATTTCCCGCATCCGGCTTTCCCGAAAACAGACCATCCCAGAGCGTATTCATTTGAGATAGAGCAGTCCCATTTTGCTTATCTGGGAGTAGAAGCTCACACCATTCGGCGGGCGAAAACCACGCTGACTTCTTCTCTTTAAATGCACTGTTAAGCGATGAACTGTATAGGAGTTGACTTTTCTAAAGGAAGCCGCTGGATAACCGAAGCGAAAATAATTTGACCAGCCGACAAGGGTTCTGTTGATACCGCCTATCATCTCATCAATAGGTTGATAGCACATCTTCTTGCCCGTCATGATCTTAAGCCTATCCCGCATCCGCTGCACGGCTTTCTTAGAGGGTAACACATTCAAATAGTCTCGATTTCTGCCCTTGAGATCGCGATCAAACCGAAAGGTAAACCCGAGAAAATCCAGACTCGCTTTCTTCTCCTTCAAGTTGACTGTCTTCGTCTTGTCACGATTGATCTTAAGACCCATGCGGGCTTCAATGAATCCCTCAACAAAATCGGTGAGGCGATCCGATTGATACCGGGCCAACACGACAAAGTCATCCGCATAACGAACAAGTTTTGCGTTGGCCCACACAGCGGGTCCGTTACGACCATGAAACACCTTATCGAAGTAATGTAGAAACAGGTTCGCGAGCAGCGGGGAGATCACTCCCCCCTGAGGCGTTCCCTGTTTCGATCTTGCGATGCGTGGTGGACTCCCTTTATCGTCGGGGGGTTCAACCACAGGCGTCTTCAACCACATCCGGATCAGTCGCAAGACCGACCTGTCACTGATTCTCTGCTCAACGCAGAGAATCAGTTTGTCATGTGGGATGGAATCGAAGTATCCTTTGAGATCAGCATCATATACAGCCTGAAAACCCGACAGAATATGACTTCTGATTTCTGCGAGCGCTGTATGTGCAGATCTTTTCGGTCTGAACCCGTAGGAACAGTCGAGAAAATCAGCCTCATAGATAGGCTCGATAATCAGGAGAGTCGCCATTTGCACGACTCGGTCTTTAATCGTCGGAATGCCAAGAGGACGGCGTCTTCCATCCGGCTTCGCAATATACTTCCTGCGGACCGGGCTTGGTCTGTACGTCTTCTCTTTCAGTTCCTTCTGTATCGATTCAAGAAATGCTTTCGCACCTCCTTTGCTGTTCTCAATTTGTTTGAAGGTTATCCCGTCAACGCCGGGAGAACCGCGATTCGCTTTCACTCGTGAATACGCCGCCTCCAGAACGTCCATCCTGAAGATACGATCATAAAGCACGTAAAATTTGAAGCGTGGTTCGTTCCTCGCCTTGTGATAGAGTTTCGATCTCAAAAGAGCGAGCTTCTCGGAAAGTCCCTTCTGGTTAAGCGGTATCGCTGCCTCAGTTCCCTTTCCTTCTTCCGTAGAGGATGTTTCCATCAAGCGGTCTTACTCCTTTTCTTATCCAAACTTGTTTTCGGCAGAGTCCCTTCGCTCCACCGGAATTACCCGACTTCCTCGCTACTATGGACTCCTCCGACTCCCGATGAGGATGAGTCACAGTTATGGATTCCTGTCACTCGTTGCCGAATCCCTCACCGGGCCTCCCAGGTTCCTCATGTCTTCCTTCTGCAAGTGCTATCCGCTCTGACCCCGAGCAGCCAGTCGGGTGCTAACCATTGCTTCCCCGACCGTGTCAGGCTTCACCAACTCCGAGAGGCTGGCCGCTGCTAATGGTGTAACGAGGCTCATGTCGGTTCACTTTTGTTACGGCCCTTACATTTGATCCGCGTGGCTTCACCCAAATGGATTACTCCAGCAGATGCACGCTTCACTACCCGCCGAATGGCTAATTGCGGGGTGGGTACCTTTCAACCCACGGGAGAACACAGGCTTATCCTGGCGCACCGGAGGCACGGAGAAATCTAAAAGAAAAGCCGGGAGAAGGGATCGGGCCATCAATCCTTCCTCAACCGTTCATTCTCCCCGTGGTCAATTCCCTCCGCGTCCCCTGAGCCCTCTGCGGTTAAACTTCTTTGCTGCGATGCTACGAGAAAAACCACGACAAGCTACCACGGAGAACCCGGAGAAGACCAGAGAGAAGAATATTTGGAGCCCCGTCCCATTTCGCGCTTTTAGCGTATTTCGCGGTTAAAAACTCTTCTTCTTTTCTCTCTTTTCTCCGCGCCATCAGGGACCTCTGTGGTGAATCCTTCTTCCCTCGCTGTCCCTCGTAACGTTCTGCTATTCCTTCAGCAGGGATTTCATGTTGAAGTCCTTGCCCATGATAACCGTTGCATGCAGATCGAGAGCACGGCGTCTGAAAAAGACGCGATTCTCTGACAGGCCGAGCAATTCCATAAGCAGCCGTGCCTTTCTGAAGTCTCCGGAATGCTCGATGGCCGTCGAATGAGCGAAGTCCTGACTGCGATAGTTATCCGTATTGAGTACGCGCACGCCGCGATTGTGAACGAGATCTTTCACCCGAGACGCAAGCCGGCTTGTATCGGTTCCGTTTAACACCTGAATCGGAAAACCGTCCACTTTAGTCTTCAGCGATTTTACATAATCGTTATACAGGAATTCAGCCCGATCGGCCTTGAAAAGCAACACCTTCTCGCCGAAACCTGCCGTGCCGAGTTCCAGAGGCGCTTCCATGACCGAGACGTCGAAGGGTCGGTCCGATCCAAAAAGCAGAAGAAGCTCGCGAAACTTCTCTTCAGAGAGATCGGTATCGAGTAAAGAATGCATCAGCTTGATCTGCTCGGGCCTGTCGATCTGATCCATCTTTCCTGGCAGCTGCCATAAGACGTTCATGAGCACGCTCTCTGCGCGAAACAGGCGATCGATGTCTGCCAGATACTCCGATCCCTTCTCAAATTTTCCTTTTGCCAGAGAGAACTCTTTTGCCTGCTCTCCAGAGAAGAGTTGCACTCCGTCAGGATACTGGAATTTACCTTTATCAAAGATCACGGGATCCTCGACAAAGAAATCGACCCCTTCGGTTAAATCGATCAGACGTGAGAGAGACTCAGGGCTGATCGTGATCTGATGATCATGCCCTTTTCCCGTGATCTCCTTCATCGGATCGCCGAATACTCCAAAGCCCTTACGTAACGGATCAGCCGTCGTCTCGGTGCGGGCCTCGGTATTCACGAAAAAGAAAAGGGCGCGACGCTCTGTCGGGAAGATCACAAGCCGACCGTAAAGGAAAAGAGACTTATCGTTCTTATCCTGCAGGGATAGCCTGATATGAATCGGATCTTCGGAAGTGGTGAAGTCTCCGCCGCCAAACGAGCAGGCGGTCAGCATTAACCCAATCAGAATAGTTAACAGACGCTTCATGCGACGGATTCCTCGGCCTTGCGCAGATTCATAATCGATACGGCCTCAACGTTGGTTTCGTTCGTGATCTCTTCATGAGCCAGAACGGCAAAGTTACGCTGCGGAAAGAGACGCTCCAGCAGCGTGAAAAGACCGGCGCGAATCGAGCGACTCGCCAGAAATAGCGGGAAGTAGCCCTGCTGATTCGCCTTTGACACCTCTTCGGCCAGGGCCTGCTGAAGCGCCTGTTGAAAATCGGGTTTCAGCGCCATAATAAAGCCCTCTTCGGGATCTCGGTGAATGCCTTCACGCAGCCTGCGATCGATATCGGGATGTACCGAGATGCAGCGAATCGTGCGCTTGTCGTCCTGATACTCGGCGATGATCTGTCGGCGCAAAGACTGGCGCACCGATTCGGTTAACAGATAGGGGTCGCCCTGCGAACGATCGGCGTTTGATGCGATGGCTTCCATAATGCGTGACATATTGCGAATCGAGACGTTTTCTTTGAGAAGGCTCTGCAAGACGATCTGAATCGTTCCCAGGCCGACCTTCTTCTCGGAAAGCACTTCGTCGACGACGACGGGATTCTCTTCGCGGACGGTATCGACGATGCTTTTGATCTGCTGGCGTCCCATGATCTCCTGACTGTTCTGCTGGATCATGCCCGACAGATGCGTGGCGATGACCGTAGACGGATCGACGACGTCGTAATCAAGGCCTTCGGCCTCGCTCTTGCGATCCGGAGTGATCCAGTAGGCCGGCAGGTTATACGTGGGCTCGCGAATCTCGGTCAGTCCTTCGATCGGGCCTCTCGTGCGTCCCGTATTGATCGCAAGCAGATGATCGGGCTCGACGCTCGACTGAGCGATCGTCGTGCCATGCAGCCGGATCGCATACTCGTCGGCCTCAAGGTTCATGTTGTCGCGAATCCGCACAGGAGGAACGATCAGGCCCAGATCCATCGCAAAGCGACGACGCAGACGCGAAACCTGCTCAAGCAGAGTACCGCCCGATTTTGGATCCACAAGCGGAATCAGGTTATACCCCACTTCCACCTCAAGAGGCTCGGATTTCAGGTGTTCGAGATAGGACTCGGGTTTCGTCTCTTCTTTCTTCTGCGTCTCTTCTTTCTTCTGTTGTTCGACAAGAACCTTTGCCGCCTTATCGACGCGGTAGGCAAGAAAGATCAGACCTCCGCCCAGTATAAAGAGAGCCGTCGTCGGAAAGCCAGGAATAAAACCCGAGAGTACAAGCAGGCCACCCGTAATATAAAGCGTCGTCGGTGAGGCAAGCAGCTGCTTCTTCAATTCTTCGGGCAGCGATTCATCGGCCGCCGAACGTGAAACGATAATACCTGTGGCAGTGGAGATCAGAAGCGCCGGGATCTGCGAAACAAGACCGTCACCGATCGTGAAGCGCGTATACACCTCAAGAGCATCGGTGAAGTTCATGCCCATGAGCGTAAGACCGATAACGATGCCTCCGATGATGTTTACGGCGGTGACGATCAGCCCGAGACGGACGTCGCCCTGAACGAATTTTGAAGCACCGTCCATCGAACCGTAAAAATCCATCTCTTTCTGTAAAAGCTGGCGGCGACGACGCGCCTCTTTCTCGTCGATATAACCGGCCGTCTGATCGGCATCGATGGCAAGCTGCTTACCGGGTAACGAATCAAGGGCGAACCTTGCGGCCACTTCAGAGACACGAGTGGCGCCCTTTGTAATGACGATGATCTGAACGAGGGTCAGGATAACGAAGATCACGACTCCCACAACAAGCCCCGACGTCGAACCGCCGCCACCCACGACGAACGTACCGAATGCTGTGATCATCGAAGAATCGGCGGCTGCTCCTTTCGTGAGAATGAGTCGGGTCGTCGAGATGTTCACGGCGATACGATAGATCGTCGTAATCAAAAGCAGGGTCGGAAAGCTGCTGAAATCGGCCGGGCTCGTGCTGGAAAGCGCCGTCAGAAGAATCAGCAATCCGGTAAGAAGGCTGATGCCGATCAGAAGATCGAGCAGCACTCCAGGCAACGGAATGATGATAAGCGCCAGGATAAAGACGACGCCTAATCCAAGGACGGCATCGCTGTTGCCCGCGTAGCGGCGTATCGTTTTTAAGATGTCATCCACGTCTGTTCAACCTCATTCCTACAAGCTGTCTCAAAAATAGCCGCACTTCACCGCGCCATTCGACGGAACCGCTCCAGTTTCTGGAATATTAGAACGATCGAGCGAAAGAAGTTCTCGGGAATCTCTTCGCCGATCTCCACCTGATCATAAAGCGCCCTCGCAAGCGGCGGATTCTCTTCTATATGAACGCCGTTCTCGCGAGCGATGCGCCGGATCATCAGCGCAAGGCTATCCTGCCCTTTGGCCACAACAAGCGGCGCCGAGGCCTGAAGCGGATCATAACGCAGAGCGACGGCGAAGTGCGTCGGGTTCGTCACGATGACGTCCGCCGTCGGCACTTCATCGAGCATTTGTCGGTTCTGTCGCATCTGCATCGCCCGCTCACGCTGCCGCTGTCGCAGCATCGGATCGCCCACGTCCTCTTTCAATTCACGCTTCACGTCTGAGATGGACATCTTCAGGTTCTCAAGGTATTCGAACCGCTGGTAATAATAATCGGGAATGGCGATCGCGAGAAGAAAGACGCCCGTGGCGATCAACAGCTTGAAGGCGATGCTACCAAATAAAGCCACCGCTCCGCGCAGCTCCATGCCCGACGTCTTGAGCATCGGGATCAGGTCATCAATAACGATAAGATACGCGAGAAAGCCGACGGCGATTACCTGTACGAGCACTTTGAGCAGATTCACAAAGTTGCGGCGCACCGGAAGCACACGCTTGAAATCGGGAATCAGACGCTCCAGCTGAAACTCAAGCGGTCGCGTCGTGAACATGAATCCGACCTGAACGAGATTGCCGACGATACCGAGGATCATGGCTATGATCAGAACCGGAAAGATAATCGCACCTGTCTGAAAAAAGAAATCGCGCAGGAGCAGTCGCACCTCTTCTTCACCGAATCCCGTGCCTACCGAGGCGATGCGGCTCAGATAGATGCGAAAGACCTGAAAGATACGCTCGGCCATAAAACCGGCAAACAGAAAGAGCATCACGGCAGAACCGAGAAGCACAAGGGCTCCGGGCAGATCCTGTGAGCGCGGAACATTACCGCGTTCCCGCTCCTCACGCTTGCGCCTTTCCGTCGGATCTTCGGTACGTCCCTCATCTTCGGCCGCGAAACGCTGCAGATCGATAAAGACGTCGGGATACGAAAGGACGGATAACGCGAAAAATCCGGATTCAACCGGCCTGTTCTTCCATTCAAGGAAATCTTGATCAAGGAACGTCGGGGTCATGTCGCCCCCTTCGGCCATGCGTTCAGCATCTCGCCGATCAAATCATACATGTGCTGGAACGAATCGCGCATGAGCGGTATGATCACGGGCATGAGCACGGCCAGGATAACAAGCCCGACCATGACGTTGATCTGAAGGCCCATGTTCATCAGATTGAGCTGCGGCGCGGCCTTGCCCGCCACACCGAGCGCCACCGACGTAATAAAGAGGATGCCAGTTAGAGGCAGCCCGATACGCAGCGCCGTCAGGAACATCACTCCGAAGGCCTGGTCGACGTAGGCCAGAAGTCCGCCCATCGTTTGAATATCAAGCACCAACGTAGGCGCCTGCTGAAACGAATAGCTGAGGGCGCGAAAGACGTGCAGATACGCCGGTACGTAATAGCCGTCGAGCTCGAAGTCGACCGAAAGAAAAAGCAGGATGGCGATCATATTCTTGAGCGTGCCCAGAATCGGAATCGAAACCTGCGCCTGCGGATCAAGAACCTCAGAAAACGATACGCCCATCTGAATACTGAAGAATTCGCCAGCCAGGATAAAGGCGGCAAATACGATCTGCAACAGATAGCCGATCATGACGCCGATGAAGGCCTGCGAGGCGATCTCGAGAATGTATAACGGCATCGCATCAAACGACGTCGCCGACAGAAAGTTGCGCACGACGGGATACAGCACTCCGGCGATAAAAAGCGCAAGGATGGCGCGCACGCGATACGGAACGCCCTCCGCCGACAGAATGGGCATAGTAAAGAGAAGGCCCGTCGTTCTTGCGAAGACGAGCAACCAGCTCCAGAATCCGTCGCTGTAGGCCGCAAGCTGCATGTCAGAACCTCGCGATCAGAGCGAACATCTCCTTCGTATAATCGACCGTCGTATGCAGGATGTAGGCTGCGAACAGCATGATGGCGAGAAAGACCGACACCAGTTTCGGCACGAAGGTCAGCGTCTGCTCCTGAATCGACGTCGTCGTCTGAAGCACCGAGATGACGAGTCCGGTCACCATGCTGAAGATAAGCACGGGCGCCGAGATCTTCAGCGTTACGATCAGAGCGTCGTAGATGATTTTAATGACGTCGGTTTCCTGCATATCGTCCTCACATCACGTAAGATTGCACAAGGTTGTAGGTGATCAGATGCCATCCGTCTACAAGGATGAAGAGGATGATCTTAAAAGGCATCGAGATCATTGCCGGCGGTAGCATGATCATACCCATCGACATCAGCGTCGAGGCGACGACAAGATCGATGACGATAAACGGAATAAAAATCAGGATGCCGATGATAAAGGCCTTCTTGATCTCGCTCAACATGAATGCCGGAATTAGAATGTACGAATCGATATCATCGACCGATTTGATGTCCTTGAGGTTCTTTCCCGAAAGCTTTGTGAAGAGAGCGATCTCCTTCGCCCCATCCTTGCCGATCTGCTTGATCATGAACTTGCGGAACGGAACCATGCCCTTCTCGATAAAGGTCGGAGTGCTCATCTTATCGCCGCTGATATAAGGCGTGAGCGCCGTCTGGTTAAACTCGCGAAACGTCGGCGCCATGATAAAGAACGTCAGAAAAAGCGCCAGACCGAAAAGCACCTGATTCGGCGGCATGTTCTGTAGCGCAAGGGCGCGACGCACGAAGTCAAAAACGATGACGACCTTCGTAAAGGACGTCATCATCATGATCAGGGCCGGCGCCAGGCTGAGCACCGTAACAAGCATGATCAGGGCAAGAGACGTCGACGCCTCCTGTCCGCTGCGAGCGGCGCGCACGTTATCGAGGACAGGTATGGGAAGGCCCGGGATCTCCTGCGCAAGCAGAGGATCGGCAATCAGCAGCGCTGCCAGGCTGACGAGAAATAGGACGACTCTGCGTTTCATAACCCCGGATCACGATTGGCCGGAACTCCGGCCTGTACAGAAAAAAATTGCCCCCGATAAAAAAATTATGTCACATGCCGTCGACACTGGCCTGTAATTTGCGGTTTAACATGGCACCGATACTGGCCCATTTTTTTCCGGTTTATCTTGCCGGCAAAACGGGCTGTCTCTTCCGGTTCATCCTGGCGCCGATACCGGCCTCTTGTTTCGCCCGTCCTCCGCCGCCGTACTAACGCTCCGGCTCTTCCTGCTCTGGCTTCGTCGATCGCCGGATCTTTCGGTTCTGCATCTGCAGCAGATCTTTCAGGCGATCGGGCGGAACGTCCTCGCCCGTCTTCTCGCCATTCAGAAGATCCATGAAATCGGGACGATCCTTCACTCGCTCGCCGCCCCAGAACTTGAACTCGCCCTGCTTGATCGATTTCTGCACGGCATCAAGCAGCGAGGTTGCCGTCGGCTTCGGACGGCTCTGATGCCACAGACGAATGCGCTCCGCCGTCGTCGCACTGTCGATCTCATAGACGAGACGCACGCCCTGCTCTGACACGCCAAGCACAAGCAGCTGCCCCGCAAGATCGACGATCTGCAAGAACTTACCCGGCATAAGCGGCACCGATGCAAGCACCTCCACAGGCCCTTCTTGTGGATGCAGGATGCCTGCCTTCTTTTTGAAGAAGCGAACAAAGAGATAGAGACCGCCGCCCATCAATCCGGCAATCAAAACAAAGCGAAAAAGAAGTCCGATAAACGACGGCGCCGCATCATCGGCAAAGAGCGCACCTGGCGGAGTTGCGGGTTGCGTCGCTTCCGGTTCTGCGGTACCGGGCTGCGCAGCGGGCTGCTCGGATTCCGACTCCTGCGCCGGCGCTCCCTCACCCTGAAGCTCCTTCATCCAGCTCTCTTCGATAGCCTTCTCCTGCGCCCTCTCCTGCGGATTGCGCGGAGCGGGGTCCTCTCGCTTCTCACGAGACTCAGGTCTCTCGCGCCGCTCCTCTCTGCGCTCACGAGAAGGCTTCTCCTGCGCCAGAAGCAGGCCCGGAAAAAGTGCAATCAGAAGAAAAACGGAAAGCGTACGGCGCATCGATTCCAGTATGCAATCTGGCGAAATCGTGTACACAATTTTTTCGGGAAGAGCAGACGCTGAGCGGATGGGCGGGAATAGCGAGACGCTATGAACGGCCGGCATGGCAGCAAAGCGGGAAGATACGAGCAGGCCGGCGTGAGCGGGGCTGGAGCATGCGGGAAGGCAAGCGTGCGACCGTGACGGGAGCGTGCGGGAAGGCAAGCGTGGCCGTGATGGGAGCATGCGGGAAGGCAAGCGTCGGGCGCCACGGGAGCGTGCGGGAAGGCCAGTGTGTAGCCGTGATGGGAGCATGCGGGAGGGCAAACTTCGGGCGCCATTTTTTTCTTGACAAACTGGAAAAAATGCAACGAGGGGGTGCCCCGTGACGCTGCATGAAATCTGATTGACATTTCATGCAGTCGTGTGCTACATTATGAGCGGAAGGGGTATATGGCAATACTACAGGTAAGAGATATTGATGACCGACTCTACTCTCTTCTGCGCGACAGGGCGAGGCTGGAGAACAGGTCCATCAGTCAGGAGGTGGTAACGATTCTCGAAGCATATCTGGCCAATCCGGCAATGCATTCGGCCAATCCAACACGCGACTTCCTGTCGCTAACCGGATCATGGGAAGATAATCGTTCGTCGGCCGAGATAGTTCAAGAGATCAGGCGGATGAGGAAAAACAGCCGACGCTTTGAGGATGCCGATGTCCTATTTGATTGATACGGATATCATCATTTACAGCATTAAGGGAAATTCTACCGTTCATGACAATTTCTCCCGGAACGAGAAGATCCCCAAGTCCATCTCGGTTATCACATACGGAGAGCTTTTATCTGGAGCAAAGAAATCGCAAAACCCGGCCAGGAACCTTGCCGTCGTTTATCGTATTCGCGAGTTATTCCCTGTCATCGATGTAGATAGAGCCGTCATCGAAACGTTCAGTGATCTCAAAGCTCGAGGCCAGAGGACAGGCAGCGTCGTCGATGACATGGACCTTTTGATTGCAGCAACGGCGCTGACTTACAATCTAACGCTTGTCACAAACAACATAAAGCATTTTCAAAAGATCGAAGGCTTGAAGATCGAAAACTGGAGCAAGCCGTGAAGGCCAGCCTGGGCCATAACGGGAGCATGCGGGAGGGCCAGCGTGGCTGTGATGGGAGCGTGCGAGAGGGCAAACGTCGGGCGCGATTTTTTTTCTTGACAAACCGGTATTGTTTACGGCGGCCCCTCCGAAATCTGATTGATTCTCCATGAAGCGATAGGAACGTTTCGATAGTGCAATATGTCTGCCCGCGAAAGACAGAGAATCTTCGACCTGTACCACAAGCAGTACGTCGAGTTGAACTTCGAGCGACTTGAGCTCTGGAAGGCCGCCCGGCAGCATCTTCAGTCCGAGAACGTACTCTACGTCGGCTCCTCCATCCATATCACTCCGTCCTTTGTTTTTCAGAGTGTCACTTATGTTGATCCCGGCACGGGAGCCCGTGACTTCTTTCAAGATCTATCAGCCGTGAAAGACCTGATTCGCTCACAGGCTATCTACCGAAGCGATCCTTACGTTGCCTTCCTACCGGACGACATCCGCACCTGTACGCAGCTGCGTCCTGACTCGTATGAGCTTGTCATCACAGGCTACTCCGGCGCGATCGGCCGGTACTGCTGGCCTTATCTGCGCGCAAACGGGCACTATCTGTCGAATAACCATGAAGGGGATGTCGTCGATCTTCTTCTGCTGCCTGATGCGCAGTACACGGGATACTTTGCGAAAGCCCATCGACAGTATGCGTTTCACGCCACGACCGATGTCAGTTCGATCCTGCCTCCGCCTGTCAGCTATAAGGGACACCGAACCGGACAGATCTCTTATCTGGAGAATGAGCGTTACTACCTCGTCAAGAAGCGTGCGGGTGTTGCGCGGAATTAAGGCTGGAGTATGACGGATGTCATCGTCGTATGCTATAAGCGGAGGCATGGATTCCACTCTGAGGGCCGTTAACGGAGAAGCCTCTGCGCCTGCTGCGTACCATACGCAGAGGCGCAGAGGCTATTGTCGGGCGCCCTCGGATTTTTTATTGACAGGCAACGGGCCAAACAGGAGAAATGCGTTAGGCGGATGCCATGTGCAGATTTATAAACAAAAGCAGCCTTTTTCTGATTTTCACGCTCTCAGCGCTGAGCTGCTCGCTTGCTGCCGATGAGCCTGATCAACTTCGTGTGGCGACTCGGAAGGGCCTGTATCTGCGTGAAGCCCCGAGCACAACGGCCCCGAAGATCAAGCTTGTTCCATATAGAGGTGGTGTAACCAGAATCACCGTAACCAATGTCATAGCGGAAATCGATGGCATCACTGCTCCCTGGATTCAGGTTTCATATAAAGACAAAACAGGTTATATGTTCGGTGGCTACCTCACGCATTTACCATTACCATCGACGAATTGCACGTCTCTCTCCCAATACTGGAAGCAGATACACGGCGAGAGTAGCCTTCGCAGATACTATCAGATCGCACAGAAGAACAGCAAAAACGAATACATTACTCAGGAACGAGAATATTCCGAAGAACCTGCAATTGATTACAACAGCCAGTTGCTCATATTGGAAGAAAAGGGCTCCGCAAGCGCAATGCGGTTCGAAAGCTGGACGATTAACGGTGCTGGATCGGAGTCGCTCACATTCAAGAGAGGAACGGCGACCGATGCGTATCTCATCCTGCTTCTTTGCGGTCCACGGGGTATTGAAACGCTTTCTTTCTTCCGCTCGAATAATCATCAGTGCATCTATGACGATGTGGGAACCTATTCCATCAGCCTCAAAGAATCGACTGACTCGACGACTGTTCGTATTGACGGCAACCTCGGTCCGACAAGCGGGGATTGTCCAGGCCCGAAAAATTAGGAGCATGCGGGTAACGGGGCTCGGGAAGGTTTCACCGACATACTCACAACACAGCATCTCTGAAATGGCCGATAAAAACCGATTGACATTTCTTCCACACCTTTAGACCATGAGTCCATGATCCACCTGCAATCCATACGAATATGATGCCCTTCCGGCGCGTATTCTCGTATTGGGATGTAGCTCAGGTGGTGAGAGCGGCGACCTTATAAGCCGCGTCTGTCGCGGGTTCGAATCCCGTCATCCCGACTGAAGCCGCTCAGGAATCATTCAACATGCTACGAATCCAGCCAGTCCGAATCGGCATCCATATCCACGGCCAGCTCATGTTTCTGGGAAATGCGGTAATGGCCCGCTGTATGTATGCCCTCGGGAATTCAGGCATTAGCGCAGCAACGGGCACAGGCTCTGGCAAATGAAACGCTATCTTTACACCATCAGCCTGTTCGTTCTCGTCAATTGTGTTCCTTCCCTCAACGAAAAGGAGCGGATTCAACTCTATGAAGCCGGCATTCATCTCATGCACAACCATCCCCAAAGTAAGCTCCGTTACGCGACAGGCCTGCCACCGGAGATTAAAGATTTAGGCCCGAGTCGCGTTTACTTGAGAGACGAAGGGCTCTATATCGTAACATTCTCGTTCTTCGTAGAAGAGCATGGATTCTTCATTCCCCGAGCGAAAAACAACGAGAACAACCTATCTGAGCACGGCGATCCATCATACAAGCATATCGGCAATGGCGTCTACAGATTCCGTATTAAGGGCTGAATGCAATGACCTACAACTCTCAACGAAATGCCGCCCTTGATCCAGACCGACCGATTGAACAACGAGCATCACATCTGCGCTCCTGCGCCCTGCTTGTGGGCCGACAGAGGTCAGCTCAAAGATCAACGATCATAGCAACCATGAAGAACGACTTGAGCGTCAGTATAGAACACGATCTTGCTTCTGAAGATATCATGCGCTGCGTTCAATATCTTGATCGCTTGAAAGAGGAGTTAAATCGCCGATGAAAGTCACGTATATCTTCATTAATAGTGTATTGACTGCCTTGATATTCTTCTCTGACCCGGCATTTGCCGATCCCGCCTACATCACAGGCAGCTCGGTCAATATTCGCAAGGCGCCCGATATCAAGGCGCCAGTGGTCAAGGTCGTTCCATTCTTGCAACCGGTAACCATTATTGAAGAGGGACCGTTTGTGGAAGTCTCTGGAATAGGACGAAACCTCTGGTATCGAATCGAAACCGGCGGCAGGACGGGATGGGTATTCGGTAGCTTTGTTACGAAGAACTATTGCCTGAATTCAAGCGGACAGGTGCTTGTTTATGCTCAGGCATACGATGTTTATGGTGCCACTTCATTATTTCGAATTGGCTTCATGCGTGACGAAGGGCCTTTAAAGTATCAGATAGAAGCCTCGTCCGTTTCCCTGTCTCCATCGTGCACATATCTTGCTACGGATTCCGGTTCAGATATCATCGGCTTGATTGCCTTTTATAAGGCAGCCAAACCCGACTCCCGACCAATATTCCAGGCAACGCACGATCGCGGGGAACTGGTATGGGAAGGAGAATGCTTAACTTTCCATGACATCCAGTATATCGGAAACGGCTGCACGCTCTGGAAGGAAAAGCAATTCTGCAATGGGTCGGTTGCCGAAACAGGCCGGACCGGTCGATCAATATTCCACGAAACGGCATCGACCCCTGACCGGCGCTGCAACCAATGAACCCGGAACCCTCGTATACGACAAGTTTATGATAGAGAACGATTCCTTCGTTCTGAAAGCATTCCAATCGGTCAAGCGAAGGCAATGAAGGAATACTCTGCATGAGGCAAAGCGACTGGCAAACCATGATCAAGGATGCCGGGACGTTCGATGAAAAACTTCGGATCGTCTGCGAGGCCCTTAATGAATATCCGGATGACTATGACTTGCTCATCATGAAAGGCGATTTTATCCAGCTTGCCGATGATAGCGAATACGATCTCGAAGAAGCAAAACGGCAGTATGAACAGGCGTTGAGCATCGATCCCGCCCGACCGGAAGCCTGCGCGTCCCTCGGTTATTTCCACTATGCCATCCTTGATGACGATGAGGAGCAGAGCTATGGTTTCGCAAGTCCTTGAACATACGACCAACAGCCGAAGCCGTCATCGGCGTAGCGAAAATATTGCTCGACAGAGGTAAACGAGCGGAGGCAGTAGATTACCTCAATTACATGAATAGATCGATCCATGACAGGACCATTCTCTCCTTCATCGAAACTCTTGAGACAACGGATTCGCTCGGCCATGATTAATGAGGAAGCTCTTACCTGCTTCATCCCATGCTTGCACAAAATAGAAAAGATACTCTGACGCTCTCTTTTGCTGTAACCTTCAGCATCATAGCGTCTCTCTTTCTCTATGCGGTCATTCTGCCGAACTATTCTTTCGGCAGAGCCTGCTCCCTTTTTGATGGAGTGGCTTTGCCTGATCGTTCAGGTTATATACTCTATCACAGCGGTTTACTTCTGTACTCGATAATACTGCTCGGTCTTTTTTTCGTCATCTTTCCACATCGCGCGGACCGGAGTTCGCTGTTCCGTCTGATCCTCTGCGCTCTTCTCATTTATCCGCCCTGGTGGATTCTCATTGATTCGCCCCTTATTTTGAGCTTTATGGCTGCTTTGCTGCTTTCTCCTCCGGAGCCCGCAGCGTTTTCAGCTATTGCTATTGGTCTATCTCTACTCGTCATCGTCCCCGTAACTCTGCTATTCCTGCTTACGGCGATCTTGCTTCGCTTTATACTCAACCTGCACACAACGCGCATCCGCCTTTTTCTGTTCCATGCGACCGCCGTGGCCACAGGCATTGTCTTCGGCTACTTCGCCCTTGCTGAATTTCTGAAGCCTTTCTTTCCGCCCCTCTACGAATAATCCTCCTCCCCCTTTTTTTGAGATGCCGGATCAGCCCTTCATTCCTTCATTCTAATTCTATTTATGGATGCCAATTTCTGGTTACAGCGCTGGGATGAGAACAACATCGGCTTTCACGGAAACGAGGCCAATGCCCTTCTCGTAGAACACCTTCCCTCGCTCGGTCTGACTGCGAACAGTCGCGTTTTTCTTCCGCTTTGCGGCAAGACTCTTGATATCGCCTATCTGCTCTCGCGCGGCTATCGCGTCGTCGGAGCGGAACTGAGCGAGAAGGCCATCGAACAGCTTTTCGACGATCTGGGAGCCCGACCCGAAATCGTCGATATCGGCGGCCTCAAACACTACCGTGCAGATAACCTCGATATCTTTGTCGGCGACATCTTTCATGTTTCGCGATTCCTGCTCGGTACCGTCGATGCGATCTATGATCGAGCCGCTCTTGTCGCCCTTCCGCCGGCCATGCGCAAAGAATACAGCAAACATCTCATGCATCTGACCGAGACGTCGCCGCAGCTGCTCATCACCTATGAATACGATCAGACGGTCGTGCCGGGCCCGCCTTTCTCGGTGAGCAAGGATGAGGTGCACGAACACTATGATGCGGCCTATACCGTGAAACATCTTGCACGCATCGAAGCGCCATTGCGCGGCAGCGTACCGGCCGAGGAGAACGTATGGTTGCTGCAACAGCGATAAAACCCGGCTCGCAGGCCAGTACCAGAATGCCGCGCATCCTGCTTTCCGTAGATTCCCTGGCCGCCCTGTCCGTCGGACTGATAACGCTTCTTATAACGCCGTTTCTTGCAGATCTGTACGGCTGGACCGAGGGCTTTACCCGCTTCATGGCCGCGGTAAATATCGCCTATGGTTCCTTCTCGGGTGTGCAGGCCTGGCTCTTTTTGCGGCATGGGCGACTGTTCCGGCCGGCTGTGCTTCTGCTTGTCATCGCAAACGCCGCCTGGATCGGTCACTGCCTCGCGCAGATCTGGTACCTCTATGATACGGCGACCTTTTTCGGGCTTGCCCAGCTCGGACTCGAAGCGATCTTCGTCGGCGGTCTGGCCGCCCTTGAAGCGCTCTATGTGCTGCCGTTAACCGATGATCGCTCTTAACGTTAAGAAACAGTAGACTAACGTTCTTCCAGAAGCTCCGGAAGAGAGTCCCACATCTGTGCGAGCACGATCAGATCAGGGAGAAACGCCTTTAGCTGGCGCCCCGTGATTGAGTGGCACTTATGGCCTCCTCCGCGCGAGGGGCTCGCCGAGATCTGTTCGCCGGAGAGGTACATCGTCCCCATAGTCCACCGCCATTTTTTCGCCAGCTCATCAAAAAGACGCAACGAAGGGCCGGCATGCCGCAGGGCCTCCGCCACACTTCTGGATGCAACAGGATTGCTATCACAACGAGTGAGAACGCTATGACTTCCGTTACCATTTTCTTACTTTGATCTTCCTATTGCCTCATTCATATCGGCGTTTTCCCCCCAGGCTGATATCTGACAATTCTCGTTGACCCGGCCCGCTTCTTCCGTCTATGCTCTTCCAATGAGCGGTCCGATACGCATTTACTCCAATACCGAGACAGAACTAAAGCATTTTTATCGGGTATTTCTGGTTCTCTCTTTATTGCTTCTCTCTGCTGCGATCGCCATCTGGATTCTCCTGGTCAGGGACCAACTGACCGGTGAACCTGCGCTGAACCGGTGAACCTGCGCTGAACCGGTGGCCCTTTGTGCTGTACATACTCCTGCTGGCCCTGGCTCTGCTCTGTTCCGCCTTTACGATCATGGCGCGCACCGGAGCAAGGTGGAATCACGTCTCTCATTTTCTGGTTACGCTTCCCATCGCTGGAATGATGTTCCCTGTAGTGGGAACGATACTGTGCGGATACTGTTTGAAAAAGATCGCCGGCCCCGAGCTGCCCGAACTCATGTTTTCTCGTAAGCCCTTCAGACGCCGCTACAGAGGACCGGATATGCATCCGAGAGTTTATACGAAGGTTCCCTTTCGCAAAAGCAACATACCCGGAATAGCGAGCCTATCTTTTATCATAGCCACCCATGTCTTCTACCTGAGCATGAGCCTTTTCTATGCTATCACGGACTGAGCGCCGCGAGATCACGGTCCGGATGCTGCCCTCATAGCCCTACCATACCGCCCTTAAAAAGGCCCTTGCTCCGTCAGCAGCCCGCGGATCATAAGCATCAGCTCGGGGATCTGCGACAGCTCCCCCGTAAGAATCACCTTTAACGCACGGCGTCCTTCATAATAAACGCATTCGACGCGACCGCCTGATGTGGCGCCGCTGTTCATGACGGCCATTGCCGAGCTGACAGGCGAGCTGCTGCTCGAATCGGTGGGGGATTTTCTTGATCTGCTTGCGAACGCTCCGAGCTCAAGCATCGTCATTAAAAAAACGTCAATCCACGAATCCTTCTTCGATCTGCGCACGCAGTTTGCCGGCGAGATCATGCAGAAGGTGACGAACTACGGCGTGCGTCTGGGCATCGTCGGCGATTTCTCGATCTATTCGAGCAAAAACCTCGCCGACTTTATGCGCGAGAGCAACCGATCCAACCGCGTCGTTTTCGTCGATACGGTGGACGAGGCCCTGCGTCGCCTCGACGGTTAACGATCTTCGAGTTCGGCCAGACGGGCAAGCTGCCGCCTGTTCCATTCATCCGTGCTTTTCTCGGTGTCAAACCATGCATCAAGAATCTCACGGGCGCGGACCGGCGTGATCAGCCGGGTGCTTAACGCAAGTACGTTCGCATGATTCCAGATTCGGGCCCCTTTTGCCGTTTCCGGATCGATGCAGAGGGCGGCACGAATGCCGCGCAGCTTGTTGGCGGCGATGCTTGCGCCGGTGCCGGTATAGCAGAGAACGATGGCCTCGTCGGCCTCGCCGCTTTGCACCTGTCTGGCCGCCTCAGCCGTGACGGCCGGCCAGTCGGCTGCCGTGTCGCCTTTACGAGGCCCGTGGTAAAACACGACATGCCCTCGCTTCTGACATTCGAGCTGCAATACGTCGACGAGCTCGCAGTATTCGTCGCTTGATATGGCTATTTTCATTTCGCGCCTCCCGCTCCTCCTGCCGGCTCTTCCGGAATAAGAACCCGTCCCGAACGGGTTCCGCAACACAAGAAGCGTTGCCCGCATGCTCTATTTCGATCGACAACCCGATTGACCGCTTCGTTGCATCCGGTTCTCTGGGTCTGTGCCGATCCTCTTTTTTTTCCTGACCGCCCTTCTTCATACGATGGTGCTGCTTCTTCCACTCTTTTTTGATTTCATGATTATTCCGGGCTATGCAGGACTATTTTTTCTGATCTCCCTCCCTCTGTCGATGCTTGCTCCGCGCGTCGGCGGCCTGAAGCGATGGCATTTTCTCGCCTTTCTGCCCGTGCTTTTTCTTATTGAGCGGCTTGTTCTGATGTTGCTTGAACGTCTTCCAGGCCTCATCCCCGCCACCGTCTTGCAAACGCAGGAATTCGTGAACGGGATCGCTCCAACGGGCATTATCAGCAGCCTTGGAGTCTATTTCTTTGCGAGCATGATCGCGATGATCTCACTTCTCTTACAGGAGAAGAGATCGATTCTCTATATCCATCGCATCGTCGATACTGAGGATGAATGGAACAGGGTATTCGCCTGGCTTCGCGACAACGATGCTGCCGGCGACATGAGCGAATTCCGCTGGCGCCTGATGCAGAATCGATGCTTTGCCTTTGTCGCCGTCGTCGCCGACCGCATTCTTGCAAGCGTCCTTCTTACGCCTGGAAAGCCGGGCGTGGTTTTCATTTCGGATTTCGTCTTTCGCGAGAACGAGATCGGGCTCGAATTACTTTCGGGCCTTCTCGGTCGCCCCGAACTGCGTAAGGTGAAGCAGATTCATTTTATCAGTCGTCTGCCCGACGATACGCCGCAGAATTCCGAGGCCATGCCCGAAACCTGGCTACGCCAGCTTTATTCCGAGGATTGTTTTCAGGTCGTTCCCGCTGATGCGATGGGCGAGCTTCGCGAATTCTCGCCCGACGGCTCGGCGCTGCGTCCGTTTGCGCTCGCACGTCCACTTTTTACGTTTCTGCCCGAGGCGGCCCTTGAAGCAGAGGCAAAAAACACTTGAAAATCGCCGAAAAATCAGAAAGCTGTACATCATATCTATGAAACGTTTTATGAAAAAGATCCTCATTCCCATCGACGGCTCTGAAAGCTCGAAAAAGGGATTGGAGATGGGTTTATCGATCGCTGAATCCGCAGGAGCCAGCGTTACCGTTCTCGAAGTCATCGAGGAGTTTGGTCCGCTTCCTGGCTACTATGAGGCTCCTCCGGCAAACGTCAATCGAGTGAAGTGGGTATCAGAGCAGCGATTCGAGAAGGTTCACGACCCGCTCGATAAAACCAAGGTTAAATGGGATCGCCGCGTCGAAGAAGGCTATGCCGCCGAAACCATCGTGCGTATCGCCGAAGAAGGAAAATACGACCTCATCGTTATCGGCAGCCGTGGTATGAACTTTTTAGGCCGTTTCCTGCTTGGTTCCGTGTCGGATCGCGTCGTGCATCACGCTCCGTGCAGCGTTCTCGTAGTCCGCTGAGCTTTAGCCGCTCCGACTATTGCTATTGTTCTATCGTAATTTCAAGAAACACAAGAGGAGAATTTCATGATCAAGGTTGGCATCAACGGCTTCGGCCGCATCGGTCGGATGGTATTTCGCGCCGTTGTCGAGCAGAATCGCAACGTAGAGATCGTCGGTATTAACGACCTTCTCGACGCCGAGTACATGGCATACATGCTTCGCTATGACTCCACACACGGCCGTTTCACCGGCGACGTTAAAGTAGAAGGCGGACAGCTGATCGTAAACGGCAAGAAGATTCGCGTTACCGCCGAATCCGATCCCGCAAATCTGAAATGGAACGAGATCGGCGCCGAGTATGTTATCGAGTCGACAGGCCTTTTTACGACGCTTGAGAAGACGCAGGCCCATCTGAAGGCCGGTGCGAAAAAGGTCGTTATCTCGGCTCCGTCGGCCGACGCTCCGATGTTCGTCATGGGCGTAAACCATTCATCTTACAAAAACGACATGGACATCGTCTCGAATGCAAGCTGCACGACGAACTGTCTGGCTCCGATCACGAAGGTGATCAACGATCGCTGGGGCGTTGAAGAAGGCCTCATGACGACCGTGCATGCCGTAACGGCGACGCAGAAGACGGTCGACGGCCCTTCGAAGAAGGACTGGAGAGGCGGTCGCGGCGCCTATCAGAACATTATCCCCTCCTCCACCGGAGCGGCAAAGGCCGTCGGCAAGGTCATTCCCGAGCTTGCAGGCAAGCTTACCGGCATGTCTTTTCGCGTACCGACGTCTAACGTTTCGGTCGTCGACCTTACCGTGCGCCTGAAAAAGCCGGCGAAGTACGAAGACATCTGCAAGGCCATGAAAGAGGAGTCTGAGGGAGCGATGAAAGGCGTTCTCGGTTATACCGATGAAGAGGTCGTATCAAACGACTTCCTGCACGACGCCCGCACCTCGATCTTTGATGCGAAGGCCGGCATCCAGCTTTCTGACACCTTCGTTAAGGTTGTGAGCTGGTATGATAACGAATGGGGCTATTCCTGTAAGGTCGTCGATCTCGTCGAGTATATGAATACGAAGAAATAATCTGACAGGACAACACATCTACGAAGGCGGGCGCAATCCCGCCTTTTTTGCGCCATAACCGACTAAACCGTATTAACACGAGGAAACCGCATGGATTATTCAAAGATCAAAAATATCGATCAGATCGACGTAAATGGTAAACGCGTACTGATCCGAGTCGACTTCAACGTGCCCGTAAAGGGCGGAGTCGTCACCAACGACCTGCGCATCCGTGCCGCTCTGCCGACGATTGAATCGCTCTTGAAGCGAGGCGGACGTCTGATTCTCGTCTCGCATCTCGGCCGTCCTAAAGGCAAGGTCGACGCACAGTACAGCATGAAGCCCGTACAGGAGGCCCTTGCGAAGCTTGTTTCTGTTCCCGTGCATTTCTGCGAAACGATCGAATCGCTGAAAGGGGCGTCAGAATCGCTGAAACCAGGCGAGATCCTGCTTTTCGAGAACATCCGTTTTTATGCAGGCGAAGAGAAAAACGATCCCGATCTTTCGGCGAAGCTTGCTGAAGCGGGCGACGTCTATGTTAACGACGCCTTCGGTACGGCGCACAGAGCACATGCCTCCACCGAGGGGGTGGCCAGGCTTCTCCGTCCGGCCGTATGCGGCTACCTCATGAAGAAAGAGCTCGATTTTCTCGGCAAGGCCGTGAGCCATCCCGAGAAGCCCTATGTGGCCATCATCGGCGGAGCGAAGATCTCGGGTAAGATCGACGTGATTGAGAACCTGGCCTCAAAGGTCGACCATCTGCTGATCGGCGGCGCCATGATGTTTACGTTCAACAAGGCAAAAGGACTGCCGACGGGTAAATCGCTTGTCGAAGAGGATCGCGTCGAGATGGCGAAGGACCTGCTGGCGCGCTTCGGGCAGACGATCCTCTTGCCCACGGATTGCATGGTCTCGACGAGCTTCGATTTCGAGAAGATGACGGTCGGGCCTTTAAAATCGGTGGCCGTTGACGCTCTCGGCTCCGACGACATCGGACTTGATATCGGCCCCGACACGATTGCACGGTATCGTGATCTTCTTCTTTCGGCTCGCACGGTCGTCTGGAACGGACCGATGGGTGTGTTCGAGGTCGATAGCACGGCTAAAGGCACATTCGCTCTTGCCGATGCGTTAGCCGAAGCGACATCAAAAGGTGCGACGACGGTGATCGGCGGCGGGGATTCGGCGGCAGCCGTCGAGAAGGCCGGTCTTGCCGACCGCGTATCGCACGTATCGACGGGCGGAGGCGCTTCGCTGGAATTCCTTGAAGGCAAAGAGCTACCTGGGGTTGCGGCGCTCGATCGCAACTGATGCGGCGACAGATACGGCCAGCAAAGCCTGCCTCTCTCACAACGAGAGAACAAAAAACCCCGACCGGAAATGGTCGGGGTTTTTCTTTTTCCGGCTTGAGCCTGTCCGAGCCCTCTTCGGAGCAGGCGCCGCCTTCAATTGATCAAAGTAGCTCGCTTAACGTGGAACGGCCTTCTGTCCTTTTCTCGAATAGTCGATGGAAAGTCCGAGTACGCGGGCCGACTCCTGAGGAGCGTGAAAACCGGTGGAGTTCTCGGCTTCGACAAAGTCAAAGAGGAACTGCGCCTTGCGCTGGTAATCACGGGCCTGTGTCAGAGCGGCATCCGATGCGCCTTTATCGCGAGCCTTCTTGATATCCTGGATCAGATCGATCAGTGCATCAAAGGCGACGTTACGCAGCTGCCAGTGGCTATCCTGAATGACGTCGATGCGCTTCTGCAGCTGATCCTCGGGTAACGAATGGCATGTTCCGCACGATGCCTGCGTATTCATATACGGGCTTCGCACCTGGTGATCGCTGATCTTGGCGTTGCCCTCACGCTTGAACGGCATATGACAATCCGAACAGGTGACTCCGGAACGAGCATGAATGCCCTGAGAGAACATCTCGAACTCAGGATGTTGCGCCTTCAATGTCGGAGCGCCGGTCTCTTTATGCGTCCAGTCTTTGAATCCAACCTTGTCGTAGTAAGCGAGAATCTGATCGGCCTTGAGTCCTTCGGACCACGGATACGTCAGGGTCTTTTCCTGACCTTTAAAATAATACTCCACGTGGCATTGAGCACAGACATAAGTGCGCATCTCCTGACGGGTCGCATCTCTGTTCACGTCATAGTCCTTGATGCCCTGCGTCGCCTTAAAGGCCTTGAGGCCTTCCATCAGCGCCGGTCGGGTAACGCGTAGAGACATATCGGTGGCGTTATGACAGTCGATACAGGCGACGGGATGATCGACATGCTCTTTTACCTCGACGTATTTCATGGCGTTCATCTTATGAAAGCCGTCGATGATGTCGCCGTTGCCCAGCTTCTTCATGGCGCCATAGGTGGAGGCATGGCAGTTCACACAGGTGCCAGGCTGACCGACCTTCTGGCGCTCGGTGTAGATCTGGTCTTCAAGCATGTAGGCATGCCCGCGCTCTTCACGAAAATCCTTCGAGAAGGCGTAGCCCGCCCACATCGTCACAAGCCGCGGATCTTCGTGCAGCTTCGACTGAGCCACCACCGATCGCGGATCGGCCTCAGTCGGCGTATGAGGCATGGCCTCGCTACCGCCGTAACGCGTGCGACGCATGTCGGCCGTTTTCAGGTAATCTTCGTATTGCATGGGGAAGTTCTTTCCCCAGATGGCCGGATCATTTGTGTCGTCGGTGATTTCAACGACGCGAAAAAACGCATGCCGCGCCTGCTCTCTTTTCGAGACGATGTCGACAAGCAAGTACGATAGCAAGCCTCCAACAACAAACCCGAGCACCGTCGTGATGAAAAAACGACGGTTCCGATGTTCGGGATCATTGTAGAAAGCGGTGAGACGATCGAGGAACTGTTTCATTTTAGCTCTCCTGCTTTTCTTTTTTTATTTCCGTTCGAGATGAGGTTTTCCCGTTTCCCGTTTCTGGACTCTTTCTCAGTGACCGGCGTTCTGATGACATCCAAGGCAGTTGATGGCATCGCGGTGCTCGGTCGTAGCCGCTTTGTAAAAAAGGTCTCCATGACAATTCAAACAGGCCTTCTCGGCGATTGCGCGATTCCTGTCGTTCACGCGAATCGGTTCGGGATAGCGGCCCGTTGTAAATGCCCAGGAGTGATTGAAGCCGTTCAGCGCCTTTGTCAGATACTTTCCTGCAAAGCCTGGCGGCGTGTGACAGTCGTTGCATTGAGCTGCCTGCCTGTGCAGCCCCGTTACCCATCCGGTGTATTGCTCCTGCATGACATGACAGTTCGTGCAGGCTTCGCTCCGATCAGAAAGATAGGAGTATCCCTTCGCGTACACGAAGGTATAGAAGCCAAGTCCAAGAACCAGTCCGGCCATTACGGGCAGGGCAATGAATTTTAAAGGGATTGAGCCCATGCTGCCGTGATTCTGACACTTCGTTCAGAATATGCAACCCTTTTTTGGATTTAACAGTCATGGACTCGGATTTTACTTGAGAATCACATCCACACGTGCAGGATATACCCGCCCAGGGTAACCCTGACCATCGCTGTTTGCTCCACTACGGAAAAGCAAACCGGCTCAGGTCTTCTTTAATAGGAAGATAATCGTTAATGATCTCTAACTATACATAATGCGAAGACCCGATGCCAGAGATAATGTATCGATTCATATACTGGAAGATATCAACTTTTTTTTCTGCTCTTCCAGGGAATGTCAGTGGTTCCGGCAAGATGGTTGGCAAATCGCGCGGCAACAAATAGATAGTCAGACAAGCGATTGACGTATTTCAGAGCACCAGCCAGAACAAGCTCGGGACGTTCTTCGTGTACCGATGTCATCTGTCTTTCAAGACGGCGACAGACGGTACGTGCCAGATGTAAAAACGATGCAGCCGTCGTTCCTCCTGGTAGAATAAAGGACTTCATCGGCTCCAGTTGATCGTTCATACGATCAATGGCCAGCTCAAGAGCATGCACGTCGGCCTCTTCGATGACGGACACTCCGGCGTCGCGATAATAACCGGCCAGCTCCGCTCCCAGTTCAAAGAGCAGGCACTGTTGCTCTTGCATTTCGCGAAGCAGCTGTCGGCGCTCCTCACCCGGCTCATCGCCGACGATGCGCGAAGTTACAAGGCCGAGCACGGCGTTCAACTCATCGGCCGTACCGTACATCTCCACGCGCAGATCATGCTTGGGTACGCGCTCTCCGGTAGCCAGGCCTGTCATGCCTCCATCGCCTTTCTTTGTATAGATCTTCATCTCTTCCTCCTTTAGATCAGCGCTCGCAGCCTTTTCGCGGCTTTCGAGACAGGTTTCGCATATGTTTCAATCGCTCTCAGTCATCTCCCGCTTTTGCAAGCGTCGCCGCCACCTGCCCGGCAACCACTTGAACCGGCAACGCCGCATCAATGATCACCGCACTGGCCGGCAATACTTCTCTGTAGGCGTCTCTGATGCGACGCCAGCGATCAGGCCTTTCAAAGACCTCACGATCGCCCGAGCGGGCCTGCATGCGCGCGAAGGCCGTCTTCTCATCGATATCAAGAAAGATGAGCAGATCGGGACGCGGAAAGTCTGCAAACTCAGCAAGTACGCCTTTCGGGCCGATATCGGCAAAGGCGCCCTGATAGGCGGCGGTTGAATAAAGATAACGGTCCTGAACGACGATCTCGCCGCGAGAAAGGGACGGCCGCACAAAGGTTTGCAGATTCACCTCGCGATCGGCACGGAAAAGCCTGATCCACTCCCGGAACTCCGTGGGCTCATCGGAGGAGAGTCGCTTGCGTATTTCAAGGCCCGTTTCCAGCGAGGTGGGCTCGCGAAGAAAGACGACGGTACGGCTTCGCAGACGATCGACGGCCGACCGGGCCTCTTCGACGACCGGTACCGCTCCCTGAATCCAGTCTGAGAGGACTTGCAGAGCGGTCGTTTTCCCGGCGCCATCCATGCCTTCGACGACGCAGAAAAGACCTTTTTTTCGAACGTTCATGAGAAATGTATTTACCTGATTCTGCTGCGATGCTACTGGTTCCTGGCCCCGGCAATCTGCAAGGAAAACAATATGGAAAATCGAGCCCTTCAAGAACTCTGGAATCAACCGACCAGAAAGCGAAGCATCGGAAAGCTCGTATACGAAATCCTCTTCGTAACCGTCGCCGTCATCAACTATATTCTGCTGCTTTTTGATGCCCTGTATCTTTATAAGATGCCCTACTTTCGCATGACGATGCGCGACGTGCTTCTCAGGCAGGCTCCGGCCATCGTTGAGACCTACGATTCCGTAAAAGGCATTCAGCCGCATCGCTTCACCGTCGCCTACGAGAACGACTACAGAGCGCTGAAGATCGCCTTCGAAGATCTTGCCACGGCTCCTCTGCTTGAGCGGCCGGCAAGAGAGCAGCGCATCACCGAACTGCTTGCCTCGCTTACCGAGCACAGCCGCGACATGATCGATCGCCGCGGCGTCGATAGCCACTTCTATCTCGCCGAAAAGGACGGTGTGCTTGAAATGGTGAAGAACATCATTCGCGAGCATCTTCCGAACGAAGAGAATTCGGCAAAGCAGGGCTTCGCGCATTTCTTCAGTCGCGAGAATCTAACCGATGAACGCCGGGCCGACGAATTTGCCTTCTTCGAGAAAGAGATCCTGCCTCTCATGCAGGAAAACTACTTTCGCTGGATCGGTGAAGACGGCGAGAAGACCGATTACTTCTATCGCATCGATCGCTGGTTCGTTCTCTTCTTTCTTATAGACTTCCTGTTCCGCTGGGCAGGCGCCATTCGCGGCCGGGCTTACCGACGCTGGTATCTCTTTCCCGTGCATCATTTTTACGAGATCGTTATGCTGTATCCGCCGCATTATTCGGCCGCCCTGCGTCTTCTGCGTATCATTCCCATCTATCTGCGTATGAAGCGGAATCGCTTTATTCCCGACGATGGTCTGATGCCGAACATCATTCATGATAACGCGCAGATCATCGCCGCCGAGATTTCTGGCCTTGTCGCATTAAACATCCTCGACCAGGCAAAGAGCTCTCTCGAAACGAGCGGACGCCTGAACCTCTCGCCGGGCACGACCGAGGCCGTCGAAAAGCTGCTGGCCGCCCGCATGGATCAGTTCAGCCGGCGTGTGATGCCCGAGATCGAGCCGCAGATCACCGAGATGGTACAGTACTCGATCAACCGTGCGATGGAGCCTTATCTTTTATCGCCGCTGGGCCCTGTCATCCGCCTTGTTTTGCTGAACGTGCATGCGACGATTCGCGAAGGCCTGGAGGCAGCCTTCTCCGGACCCGAGGGTACGGAACGTCTCAGTCGCATTCTCCAGAAGGCGACACATGAGCTGCTTATGAGTCTTACCGACGCTCAATCGCAGGAGTCGCTTATTCGCGATATCACAATCTTTCTCGATCGTTTCAAGAAGGACCTCGAAGAGCAGATGCAGCGCTGAAAGGCGCTCCGAGCATTGACTCTGGCCGACTCGCCGCTCGCCCTTTCCTCTCATCGAAAAAGGAATGCCTGCAAAGCGGCCCGTGAGTTCCTGAACTCATGAGCCGCGACCTCTTCTCGCCAGCCGCTCCGCTGCCCGAACGCCTTCGCCCCGATCGCATGTCGGATTTTCAGGGACAGTCCGACCTCGTGCAGAGGCTACAGAAGGCCCCTCTTCATTCCATGATCCTGTACGGTCCGCCTGGCTGCGGCAAGACGACCCTTGCCCGCCTTCTTGCAAGGAATTCGGGCCGTCCCTTTCATCTGCTCTCAGCGGTGTCGTGTGGTATCAAAGAGGTGCGCGAGATCATCGATAAAGGGCGCCAGGGCGGAGGCGTGATCCTCTTTCTGGACGAGATCCATCGCTTTAATAAGAGCCAGCAGGACGCCCTGTTGCATGCCGTCGAAGACGGGTCGGTTCTATTAATCGGCGCCACAACGGAGAATCCATCGTTCGAGGTCATCGGTCCGCTGCTTTCGCGCTGTCAGGTTTATCGTTTGAAGGCTCTTGATGAAGAGCAGCTTGAGGCCATCCTCGAACGCGGCCTTTCAGAATGCGAACGCGTAGCCGGACGCCCCATCGATCGCACGCTTTTTCGCGAGCATGTGCGCGAGCCTCTTCTCGAAGCGGCCGGTGGCGATGCGCGCAAGATGCTGCGCTTTCTCGAACTTCTTGTTGAAGAGGCTCGATCTTCAGAGAGGGCGAGCACTCAGCATGATGACAGTGCAGCGGCAGCCATCGCCATTACCGAAGAGCACGTGAAGTCCGTTCTTTCCGGCAGGGTGCGGCTCTATGACCGGCAGGGCGAGAACCACTTCGACTATGTGAGCGCCTTCATCAAATCACTTCGCGGATCTGATCCCGATGCAGCCCTTCTTTATCTGGCCGTTATGATCGAAGGCGGCGAAGATCCGCTTTTCATCGCCCGCCGAATGATCATCTTCGCGTCCGAAGATATCGGCAACGCATCGCCGACAGCGTTAACCATGGCCGTTTCGACCTTTCAGGCTCTGGAGCGCATCGGTATGCCCGAAGGCCGCATCGTGCTCGGTCAGTGCGCCACCTTTCTCGCCGCCTCGCCGAAAAGCAACGCCTCGTATGTGGCGATCAACGAGGCCCTTGCGCGGGTAAGCGGCCGACGCATTCCCGTTCCCGATCATCTGCGCAACGCACCGACGGCGACGCATAGAGCGGAGGGAGCGGGACGTGGTTATCAATATCCTCATGACTTTCCGGGGCACTTCGTCGAAGAGAATTACTTTCCCGAGGGAGAAAAACGCCAGTTTTACAGGGCCTCACGACAGGGACAGGAGGCCCGTATCGCCGATCGATTGCAGTATCTCTTCCCGGAACGCCGTTATCCGGCAGCGCCGCAGATGCCGAAAGATCGCCCCTCCAGCTCCGGGGCCGATGCTTCTTCTGCCGACGAGAAATCAGCGGCCGACGAATGAGAGGGCATGCGCTTATTGGAGCGGCCAGGACTGAAAGCTCTGATACGATCAGAGACCCAGCATACTTCTGTACAGGCGTAAGTTCTCGTCGTCGAAACAGCAGAAGATTACATGCAGCGAATCGGCCGTCGCCAGAAAATCCTGAACGGCCTTCACGGCGATTTGAGCGGCCTCTTCTTTCGGATAACCATAAACGCCCGTGCTGATATTCGGGAAGGCGACGCTGTGCAGCCCGTTTTCAACGGCAAGCTTGAGCGAGCTTTTATAGCATGATGCAAGAAGAGCGGCCTCGCCCTGCGAACCGCCTCTAAAAATCGGGCCCACCGTATGAATGACATGCCTGGCCTTGAGACGGTAACCGCCCGTTATACGAGCCTCGCCGGTCGGGCATCCGCCCAGGGTGCGGCATTCCGCCAGAAGCTCGGGCCCGGCAACTCTATGAATGGCGCCATCCACTCCTCCGCCGCCAAGCAAAGAGCTGTTCGCCGCATTCACGATAGCATCGACGTCAAGCTTCGTGATATCTCCCTGTAGAACGTCGATCTTCATGCTTCTTCTCTGTACAGGCCGACATGCTTGATGTAGGCGAAGACGGACTGCGGCAGGCATGCCTTCAGCTGCTCGAATCCGGCGCCCGTAGCGATGGCCTGACGCAGATACGTTGAGGAGCAGGCAGGCGGCTCAAACGGTATCAAATAAACGTTTGCGACGGGAAAGAATCCCTGAAGCCGGCGGCGCCAGCTCTGCACCTGCGCATCGTCGATGCCGGCGCGATAAACGACATAGAGCGGAACACGTCCGAGAATCCAATCGGCCTCTTTCCATTGATCGAAGGATTCGAGGCTATCGGCTCCGATTAGGAGGGCCGTATCTATGCCGTCGTCGAGGCTCTGAAGCGTCTCGGCCGTATAACTCGGGCCCGGACGACGTAGCTCGGCATCCGAGATAGCGATGCGGGCCTGAAGATCATCCGAAAGGCCCTGCACGGCCAGCTCAAGCATCTTGAGTCGATGCTCTGCCGGCGCATACTGCCCGGTCCCCTTGAAAGGAGACCGCCCGGCCGGCATGAGCAACACGGAGCGGGCCAGATCATGTTCGATCACATAGCGGATCAGTGCGAGATGACCGAGATGAACGGGGTTGAACGAACCGCCATAGAGCATGCGGCCCGCCGGCGGCGGAGTCTTCAACGCATCGCCGCCTCGTAGAATCGAAAGAAGCCTCTCTTTCATCAGCTTCGGATCTGGCCCTCACCCGACATCACATACGTCGTCGTCGTCAGATCTCGCACGCCCATCGGACCGCGCACATGCAGTCGCCCGGTGGAGATGCCTACCTCGGCCCCCATGCCCATCTGCCCGCCATCGTGAAAGCGAGTCGAACAGTTCACAAAGACGGCGGCCGAATCGACCATACGCTCAAAGCTGCGCGCAGATTCAAGGCTCCGCGTCAGGATGGCCTCGGAATGACCACTGCCATATTTATAGATGAAATCTACGGCCTGCTCCAGCGAATCGACTATTTTCACAGAAAGGCGTTCGTCCAGATACTCCGATCCGTATTCCAGATCGGCGTCGGTCATTTTTTCAACAGAGGGGTAAATGGCATGGCTGCGCTCGCATCCGATCAGGCGGGCCCCTCTGAGAGCAAGGCCGGCCAGCAGCTGCTCCGTATAAGGAAAACGCGAATGCACAAGCAGATTCTCGATCGCGTTACAGACAGAAGGCCGCTGTAGCTTTGCGTTAGCCGCCACCTCAATGGCCTGATCGAGATCGGCGCTTTCGTCGATAAACATCGTACAGACGCCTTTATCATGCTTCACGACGGGGATGCGCGTATTCTGCGAAACAAAGCGGATCAGCCCTTCGCCGCCGCGCGGAACGACAAGATCAATACGATCGTCACGCTCCAGCAGAGCAAGCATGCAGGCACGATCCGTCTCTTCGACGAGCTGCAAAACGCCCGAAGGCAATCCGCATATCTCAATCGCCTCGACGAAAATGCGATAGAGGGCGACATTCGAGTGAAAGGCCTCTTTGCCTCCGCGAAGAATGGCCGCATTTCCGCTTTTGATGCAGAGCGCTCCGACGTCGACGGTGACGTTCGGGCGGGATTCATACACCGTGAAAACGACGCCAAGCGGAACGCGCTTCTGCACCATCTGCACGCCGCTCACAAGCGTCTGCCCGCGAATCACCTCGCCGACAGGATCGGCAAAGGCGGCAATCTCGCGCACCGCCTTCGCCATAGCGACGATACGCGGAACGTCAAGGCGCAGACGATCCTTCATCGCCGACGACATGCCCGACGATACGGCCGCCTCAAGGTCAAGGGCGTTCGCCGTCAGTATGTCCTTCTGCCGCTCATCGGTTTCAAGCAGCTCTGCAAGTTTTATGAGGATGCCATTTCGTGTGGCAGTGTCGGCCTGACGTATATGGCGAAAGGCATGCCGGGCGTCGGCCGTCAGATCATCGACATACGGCCGGAATGATGCCACCGTTTCGTCGGTCATGGTTTGCATGGTCATCCTCCTGAACCTGAAATAAGACGATTTCTCTATCAGAGCCCGCAACAAAACTGGATCTGATAAAACGAAAACGCCTTATCCCCTGTCCTCTGCAATGATTTCTGTGTCAACGAGTTCAGGATTTAGCCGTCGAGGCCAGCTCCTGTAACTCGCTGTGCACCTGCTGTTCGTCGCGTTCGAAATTGGCCATGATGTAGATCCAGATAAGCGAGCACGGAATCCAGAAAAGAATCGAGATCGAAAGCGCCAGGGTGCGATCGGGAATCATGGTCAGGAACAGGGCGCTGATCGCAGGCCCGAGTCCGCGACCGAGGTCGTCGGTCAGGTTATAGACGGCAAAGACGGCGCTGCGATTGCGCGGCGAGTTCGTATTGATAAGGATGGCGCGCACGTTTGAGCCCGTCAGACTGATAAGAAAGCCCGTTCCGATATTGAGAACGATAAAGAGCGGCGTATTCACGATAGAATCGGCCTGAAGCAGATACAGCGACGGAAAGACGCCGAGAAAGGTCGTCACGCCGCAGAAGATCGGCTGTAGCTTTTTATTGCGGTTATACAGCCACTGGCCGATGATGCCGCCGAAAAAAGTGCCTGCGAAGACGCCGACGGCGGCAAGCGTCACAAGACCGGCCGCCTCGTCTTTCGCAAAGGAGTAGTGACGTTCGTAGTAGTCCATCATAAACGTGAAAAAGACGCCCCAGGGAACGGTGCCCGGAATGCCCTGTAAGAAGATACCGAGGTTCGTCTTGCTGCTGAGCACGGCCCGCAGATCCTTCATCGTGAAGCGGTGCGCTTCCATCGAAAGATCTTCGGCGATGCCTTCAAGCTCCTTCTCTGCTCCGCCACGCACGGGCTCCGGACAGAACAGCCAGTACACAAGGGCGAAGAGAAAAGACGGAGCGGCCACGACGATGAAGCTCGTCCGCCACCCGTTTATCGGATCGGCCTGGCCGAGAGTGCCGCCCACAAGCTGACCGACGCCGATGCCCAGGCCCATGGCCAGCGAGAGATAGCCGGCGGCGACGGCACGGTGACGGCTTGTGAAATAATCCCCCAGAACCGAGAAGAGAAGCGGGAATACGCCGCCAAGACCGAATCCGGTTAACGTGCGCAGAATGGCGAATTCGGTGAAGGTCGTGGCGAATCCTGAAAGAAGGCACGTGCCCTCGCCCAGCACCAGGGTAAAAAGCAGAAGGTTCTTGCGCGAATAACGCTGCGACAGATAACCCATGCTGAGCGAAACCGCTCCACCCAGTATGAAGAAGAGAACGGGGATAACGCCGCCCAGATACCAGTCGACATCGGCATCGGTATTCAGACCGAGGGAGCGGCCGATATTCTGCAGATTGGGAGCGATCAGGTTTTGATCGGCGAAGAGGAAGAAGGCGATGGCTGACACCATCCAGAAGGCAAGAATACCCCGCCATCCGTGTTTTTTTAGATCGCCCAGACCGATGTAGTCCAGGGTCGTTTTCTTTTGCATGAAACCCTCCGGCTTAGACCGTGCTTTTCTATTTTGATTCTGTCACTATCGACGCATGTTTCGCTGGCGCAAACCTTCAATCAAAGACGCTCACCGGACCGCGCAGTTCGCGCCGCTTTCAGGGCGTCCGTTACAGGGGCATTTCGAGGAAAACAGGCATCGCGACTGTGAGCAGAAGAGCATGCGCGGTGATCCAGCGCAAGCGTTTTCCGGGCCGCGGAGGGTACGGCCCCCCGTTGCCACAGAATTCGTCCGACCGGATGCTGGTTAGCAAGAGAGGGCAGAGGCAGGCAAGATAAAGCCAGGAGACCACGGAAACACAGAGAGAATGAACGACGGAGGGAGGTCAGAAGGCGGGAACTGGGTAACAGCAATGCATCATCACTTCTGGTAGCTCACTGCTAAAGAGATTTCGGAAAAATCCTTTTGACCGCGAAAAGCGCGAATTACGCGAACCTTGAATACTGGGATCACAGGGACATCCGGTGCAGGCAACAGGTGAAGCGTAAAGATTCATTTGCTTCAATCCATGCTCTGGTTTTCTTTCGCGCTTTTCGTGTATTTCGCGGTTAACAAATTCTTTCTTTTCTTTCTTCCTGCGTGCCTCCGTGATTCACCCTCTTATGCCTTTCCTTGAAGCGAAGATAGAGCAGAAGAAACAACCAGTGAGACACGGAGGTTAATAATGGCGGGCTTCACTGAGTTTCTGTCGGATTCGCTTGAAGACTTCCTCGGTTGGAATTCCTTCTACCTTACCATCTTCAAATTCCTTCCACCGACGTCTGGCTTCTGCAAGCCAGGCTTTTTTAACCTCTGGATCCACCTCTTTCATTTCAAGACCGAGCTCGATTGCCAGGATCTCTTTATCTTCCGGGCTGAGTTCGTTCACAATCTGCCGGGCTTCGTCCAGTGTCCTTGCCATCTTCGCCACCTCGTCTCCAATAGAATCATTTTTTCAGCATCTTCGTCCATTCATTTTTCTGAGGCTCTCGCGGCTTCAGCTTCGCCCATACCGGGCATTTAACAGGCAACGCGCTGAAACAGGGTCATGGCTGACGACCTTAACTGAGATACTGGAACGTTCTCCGTGTTTGACGCACCAGAGAATAAAGGGATTAATCCACCGAAAAGACGCCCACACTACCATCCTCTCTCATGAAACGTTTCACCAGTCTGCGGACTTTGCTACTCATCATAAAGCAAAAGAGCCTGCTCATCACAGGCTCTTATCGATCTATCAAGGCATGTTCTGCTTCTGCTGTTCCATCAGCTCTTTGTTTTTGCGGATCTGCTCGACGACGGTTTCGAAGCTCTTCTGCTTTTCTTTTTCAAAGCGCTCGAAGATGGCGAAGCGCTGTTTTTCGTAGGCGTCCAGAACGCCCTGCACCAGTTCTTTGCCATCCGATACGACCTTGTTGCCGGCCTCGCAATCGACGCTTCGCGAACCGGTCGCATCGCTGACGTTGACGACGCCTTCATCAACAAGCACCGATGATTGTTCGGCATTTGCATCGACGATGAACTCCGTTCCGCGCACGCCGGCGATGGCCGTCGGAGCATGCACCGTCAGATTCAGGTCTTTGCCCGATTCCTTCGACGCCTTACCAAGAAGGGTGCCGTTATTGAGGCGCAGGGCCAGCGTCGATCCTTTCTCGTCGCGGGCGATACCCTCGATGACAAGTGAAGAATTGGCGGCCACCTTTACAAGTACGCCCGACGAGAGCTGCAGGCTGAGCTCGCCGCCCGCTCCCGTTCTGATCTCGTCTTTCTCCTGGATCAGATCCTTCACCTTTGCCGGCTGCACCTTTCCGTTTCTAACAAGCGAGGCATCGCCTTTCTTGAAGACGACAAGGGCAAGTTTAACTGGATCGGCCTGTAGAGGCAGGGCGGCAATCATCGCCGCCGACAGGATAAGCGCCTGCAAGTATTTCATTTTCATTTTTCTCTCCTCGTATTGGCTGCCTGTGCAGCGCCTTTCTCTATTCCGGCCATCCACTCGAATGCCGCAATTCCTTAGACAGTAAAAACCGGGCAGAGTTCATTACAGACAATCTGAAAAACCGACATCCGCGCTGGCTTTTTTGCGAGTGACTTCTGAAGTCCGACATCAGAAGTCTTTTGCCAGCCGCTCATACTCATCGAGACATTCGGCATTGGCAAGGGATTCCCGATTCGTCACCGGCCTGCTCTCGAAAATATTGCGCACGGCAATCTCCACCTTCTTCATATTCCTCGTATAAGGAATCTCTGTCACCGAAAAAATATGATCGGGAACATGACGCGGAGATGCCTTCTCTTTCAGCTCTCGTTTGATCTTCGTACGCAGCTCATCATCAAGCGTATGCGATCCGCGAAGCGTCACAAAGAGCATCACGCTCACCTCACCTTTCAGCGACGGACCGATCACCAGGCTATCGGCGATCTCGGGGATGCCGTCGACGACGCGATAGAGATCGGCCGTTCCGATTCTCACCCCTCCCGGATTCAGCGTTGCATCGGATCTTCCCTGGATGCGGAACCCGCCGCTCTCTGTGCGAATGATAAAATCGCCATGCCGCCATACGCCGGGAAAGGTCTCGAAGTAGGCCGCCTCATAGCGGCTGCCATCTTCATCGTTCCAGAAGAACAGCGGCTGCGAAGGAAAAGGCTTGCGACAGATCAGCTCGCCTTCTTTTCTCGGTGGCTGCGACAGGCATTCTTCGTTTACGACATCGACATCCATTCCAAGGCCGGCGCACTGGATCTCGCCGCGATGCACGGGCAGAAGCGGATTGCCGAGCACAAAGCATCCGTTCAGGTCGGTGCCTCCGCTGATCGAGCAGAGCTGCACGTCGGATTTAATGCGCCCATAAACGAAATCAAACTGCTCGGGAAGAAGCGGCGATCCCGTCGAAAGGATCGAACGCATAGACGTCAGATCCAGCCCCGTTAAGTCAAACTCCGATCGTTCGAGGGCGGCAAGATAACCGGCGCTTGTTCCAAAAACGTTAACCCGCGCATCGGCGGCCATCTTCCAGAGCACGTTTGCATCGGGCGTAAACGGATGCCCGTCATACAGAACCGGCGTGGCGCCCACAGCGAGCGAAGAAGCCAGCCAGTTCCACATCATCCATCCGCATGTAGTGAAGTAGAAGATGCGCTCCTCTGCTTTCAGATCGGTATGCAGCATCAATTCTTTCAGATGATTGAGAAGAACGCCGGGACCCTGCACCATACACTTCGGAAGCCCCGTGGTTCCCGACGAATACATGATATATACGGGATGCGAGAACGGCAGACGATGAAAGACAGGAAGATCCTGCTCGGCTAACGTCATGGGAATCGTCGCGGGCGTTGGCGCTTCGCCGGTCGATCCGGCCACTGGCTTAGCTGCCGGCACAGGCTCTATAAAGTCGCCGAACGGACTTTCAGGGTTATCCAGAGACACGACAATCGTGCGCCTCAGATCGGGCAATCCGGCGACGATCTGATCGAGCTCGGATCTTTTATCGACGATGCGTCCCCGGTAGAGCACGGCATCCGCTGCGAAAAGCAACGTCGGGCGAATCTGCTGAAAGCGATCGAGCACGGCCCGTGCCGCAAAATCCGGAGCGCTGCTTGAAAATACGGCACCGAGAGAAAGGGCGGCGATCATGATGAGCATCGTCTCGGGTATATTCGGCAGATAGGCGGCGATACGGTCGCCGGGCTGCACACCGGCCGCCTTCATGGCAAGCTGCAGACGCCGCACGGTAACGGCGATCTGTGCCGAGCTGAGCTCGCGACGCAGGCCATCCTCGCGATAAAAAAGCATGCGAGTGGTATGGCCGCGACCTTCACGACAATCGGCCATGATATGACGCATGAGGTTTTCGGCCATGTTGATACGCAGAGAAGGAAAGAAGCGCGTATCCTGAAATTTGCGCGCCGGCTGAATGGCAGGCTCGACATCGCCTTCGTAGATCAGCTCGGCGAAGTCAAGGAACTCACGCCAGAACTGATCCGTATGATCGACAGACCAGCGATAGAGCGACGGCCAGTCGTTTATCTGCGGGCTGCGTTTGATGTGCTCGATAAAATGATGAAGTTGCGTTTGCTCTATGTGTTGCGGCTTCCAGAGGATGGTCATGAACGTCTCCGGAACTCTGCTTACTTACGCGAGTGGACGACGCAAGCAGTTTTTTGAATAGGAGTTCAGGAGAGGTGCACCCGTAGCGTGCACCGTCATCAATATGCTCAATAGCCTTCGCGGGGCTGATAGGCGTCGGCCTGAACGGTTTCGTTCAGCTTCTCAATGGCAAACTTATACCGGCTGCTGCGAGCCAGCTCTTCGTCGTTCGATGCCGTCGAAACGGGACCGATAAAATTATAGTGCAGTCGAAACGGAGCGGTGCGAAAAAGCAGCGTTTCAGGCGTTCCCGTTACGAGATTTCCAGGCTCGATGGCAAAGGGGCGATCGAGAACAAGCACGGGTATCTTGATGTTATAACGCTTCACATCTTCCATCACACGGGCGATGAGATGTTCGCGAATCTGACCTGCGTCCGTCGTCTGCACGCCTTCAACGCCGTTCTTTTCGAGATCGGGCTCCAGCGTAAGATACATGGGTACGCCAAGGCGGCTTGCCTCTTCGTAAAAGCGCTCCAGCGCCGGCAGCTCTTCGATGCATGGCTTGCACGTGGGGCTGTAAAAGTTCAGCACAACGGCCGGCGCCTGCAAAGACGCAAGCTGCACCTGCTTTCCGTCGGCCGTCCAGCCGCTCAATTGATCCACTCCGAGATTGGATCGCTGTTTCGGGCTGCACATAGCGAGCGCGAAAAGCGAGACGACAGGAAGGAGGACGGCGATACGTTTCATTGAAGTAATAGAAAAAAGAAACCAGCGCAGGGGCAAGCTAAAAGCCCCGACGCCCGTCAGAGTTTCAATCTCTTGAAAACAAACTCCGGAATGCTGCGGATGATCAGCATGATATAGCGCCACATCCAGAGCGTGTAAATGACGTCCTTCTTCTTATATAAGGCTCTAAAAATGTCTTTCGCCGTCTGCTCGGGCCTCGCCGTAATCGGAGCAGGCAGAGGCATGCCGGCCGTCATAGCCGTCCTGACAAAACCTGGTTTCACCGTAAGCACCTGTATGCCGCTTTGAAACAGTCTGTTCCGCAGACCCGACAGATACGCAGTAAAACCGGCCTTCGCCGATCCATAGAGATAGTTGCTCTGACGTCCGCGATCGCCGGCAACGGAACTGACGCCGACGATGGCCCGTCGACCTTCCTGCTTTAAAAGATACGCAGCGGCCTTCTCAAGAATCAGAGCCTGTCCCGTGTAATTCGACTCAATAATACGAAGCGCCTCTTCAGCATCATCCTGACCTCTGGACTGTTCGCCTAAATACCCGGCAAAGGTGGCCACAAGCGTTACTCCCTTCAGTGAACTGAAACAGGAAGAGCGGCTCTTCTCAGACGTGATGTCAAGCGTGATGCACTCAACGGCGACGCCGTAACGTATGCGAAGATTCGCCGCATCGGCCTCGATCTCTTTCGGCCGTCGCACGGCCAGCACAAGGTCGGTCTTCTCACGCGCAAGCAGTTCGGCGAAGGCACGTGCCATATCTGATCCGGCTCCCATGATCAGGGCTTTTTTGAAAAGTGGTTCTTTCATCGTTCTCTCTATGCTTCAGTCAAATAAAAAGGATATCTGTTTTCTTTCATCGACTACTCGTATCGGGCACTTCTTTTCGAGGGGGCCTTCTCGCGTCGATGCGCTCTATTCATCGATCAGAGCTTCAGCCTCTGTGAAAGCAGCGATTGAAAACGCCCTTTCGGATCGACCTTCTTGCGAATCGCCAGAAATTCTTTCGTGGCAGGATACATACGCCGGAGCATCTCGGCCTTAAGGCGAGCATCTTTCGTGAGGTACACTCTGCCCCCGAAAGACTGCACGATCTCATCCAGACGATCAAGGAACTCCATCATACCGGGTCGGATCGCAAAATCCATTGCAAGCGAATAGCCGAGCAGCGGAAAGGAAAGCGGAAATTGTGGAGGGGCGCCCTTCTTGCCCGCCTGCGGAACGGCCATCGGATCGCCACAGCGCTTGAAGACGACAAGAAACGAACCGAGACGATGCGATGAGATCTCATCAAGAATACGAACCATTCCGTCATAGGCCGTGCGATCGGGTAAGACGAACTGATACTGCAAGAATCCGGCCCGGCCGTAGATACGATTCCAGTTATGAATGAAATCAAGCGGATAAAAGAACTTATCGTAGTCGACCAGTCCTTCCTTCTTTTTCGCAAGATGCGACGAATATACGGCAAGGTTAAACGCCTGAACGGTAAGAGAGTTAAGAACGAACGACGGCAGAACAAACGGAACGGTTAACGGCAGTTTGTGCGGTAGAGCGAAAGGCTCTTTTTCGTACTTTGTTCCGGCCACGTCTTTCAGAGTGGCATGCTCGCCTGTAAAAAGGATTCCGCGACCGCGCGAACGTCCGCGGGCAAGGCAATCCATCCAGGAAACCGTATACGTGCTGTGCTCATGCTCGTTGATCAGCGTGAACATCTCGTCGAGATCGCGGGCCTTGTAGCTCACCTGCCGGATCATCGACGTTTCGATTCTCTTCATATAGAAAGAGACATCGAGAATTAATCCGGTCAGCCCCATGCCGCCAGCCGTCGCACGAAAGAGATCGGCATTTTTAACCGCCGAGCATTCCTGCACCGATCCGTCGGCCATAAGCAGTCGGATGCGCGTCACGTGACGACAGAACGATCCTGAAACATGATGGTTCTTACCGTGCACATCGGAGGCGACGGCTCCGCCCACCGTTACGAATTTCGTGCCCGGCGTGACGGGAAGAAACCATCCGCGCGGCACAAAGGTGTCGAGTATTTCTTGAAGTGAGACGCCGGCCTCGCAGGTAAGAAGCCCGCTCTTCTCGTCAAAAGACAAGAATCGGTTACGCGGCAGATCATTGAATACGCGACCGGATAACGAGGCGTCGCCATACGAGCGACCGAGGCCGCGAGCAATGACGGGCTCTTTGCCGAGCATCGATGAAATCGCCTCGGGTCGGATCGACTCGATCTCTTCGGCTTCGATAACCGGGTACATTCCCCAGTTCGCTATCGTCTTTTTCATACGTTGCGACCATTTCCAAGCGTCGGGGCGCCTTTGCCACCATTTTCAACGGCATCTGTATGCTGAAAGCGAAACACTTAGCGTCCGGACGCAGGAATGGAATCTCACAGATTTTCCACTGCAAAAAAAGCAGCGCCCCATCAGCAAGAGGAGTGGAAAGAATGAGCGGTTTCATCATACTGGAAAAATCAGCTTTTCAAGCGACATAATCAAATCGGCTCTTTTCTCCTGAAACGGGAACGCCGGAACAAATTATGTCTCTTGAAAACGGCCGTTGCCTTTAACTCAGGGCTGAGTTATACATCGACCACATAAAAAGAGAGAACAGGGAAGGACATCCATGTCAGATACGGCACACTCCGAATGGGATTTATGCAAGCAGACGCTGCGCACACGGATTCCGGAACCATTTTATAACACCTTTATCGAACCGTTACGAGCCTTTCAAACCGACGAAAGCGTGCTTTCTCTTGTCGTGCCCGAGGCAAGATTGAAAGAGCATATCGAAATGAGGTATGGATCGCTTCTGCGCGAAGCGGTACAGCAGCATTTTCCCGCGCAGATCTCGCTCGTGCGTTTGCAGAACGCCGATGAGCTGCCGGCTCGCCCCCTTCCCGACGCCGTGCGACGCTCCGTTCTCGAAAAAGCGACCGCTAAGGTTAACCATGACAGGCCCATCCAGTGGGATGGACGCTTCCTGCCTCATCCGGCGCTTGCCGAAGAGCTTGCCTCGCTTCTTAAGCTGAAGAAGTTCTATCGCCCCGTGTATATTAGCGGCGGCGCAGGATCAGGAAAAAGCGTTTTTGCACGCAAGTGGGTTGAACATTTCGAGGGTCGGGCTGCCTATCTTTCG
The DNA here is from genome assembly GCF_000243335.1 of Leptonema illini DSM 21528. Taxonomy (NCBI): domain Bacteria; kingdom Pseudomonadati; phylum Spirochaetota; class Leptospiria; order Leptospirales; family Leptospiraceae; genus Leptonema; species Leptonema illini. Next base: position 2,448,836 of record NZ_JH597773.1, read on the forward strand.
CTTCCGGAGTTTCTGGAAAGCTTCGTCTCGTCCATCCGCTCGCAGAAAACGCTTGAATGGAAGAGCGAACTGCGCAGCAACAGCCTGCTCATCATCGACGATCTACAGCTTCTGAAAACCACGGCAGCACGCTGTCAGGAAGAGCTGCGCAACCTCATCGACGACTTCGAGCGCGACGAAAAGCTGATCGTATTTCTTGCCGATAGAGATCCATCGGCGCTCACAGTGAGCCGCGAGCTGAAATCGCGTCTCATGCCCGCACGCCATATTCATCTGATCTTTCCCGATAAAGAGACGCGCAAGCAGATCGTGCGCTCCGTTCTTGAAGAAGACGGCTTCACGCTCAAAGAGGACGTCATCGATCATCTTGCGACGAAGATTCCGACCGACATGCGTCTGCTCAGGGCGGCCGTGCATCGCCTGAGTTTTCAGAGCACCGATCCGCGGGCGATGGCGGCCGAAGAGGTCGATCGCATCTGCGAGCCGCTTTACCGTCATGAACCCGGCGTTCGCCCCGAGATCATTCTTTCCATCGTCGCCGAGTTCTTTCACGTAAGCCCCGACGATATTCGCAGCTCGGCCAAAGACAAAAAGGTTTCTCTGGCACGACACACCGTCTCGTTTCTCTGTTCGACGATGCTGAATATGACGCTGAGCGAGATCGCACGCATCACAAACCGAAAGGATCATACCGGCGTGCTCTATGCGATCAACCGCCTTGAGAAACTGCTTCGCGAAGATCTCTTCCTGACAAGACAGCTTGAAGAGATCAAGGATCGCATCCTTTCAGAGAGCCGGCGCTGAACCCGACCTGAAACGCGTTCAGCGACACCGGAAGTGTTGCCCGCCTCTTTCAGGCCGCCTGCTTTTTAGCCCGCCTCGCATATTGAAATGGCAATAAAAAAGGCTGCTTGAAGCAGCCGTTTTTACTTTTACGGAGCTCAGAGCCCGTAGGACTTATACGCAATCGAAACCGGCGTTCCGAGAGCAGGCAACGATCCCGTGAAAGCGATCCGGTTAACGGAAGGCAGATACACGTATCCCGTCTGAGCCGATGCCGGGTTCGACGTCGCCTCAATCGCCACGCCGTTCACATAAACCTTCAACGTCGCCGAGATAGGAGTTCGACTCAGTTGATATGAGCTTGCTCCGGCAGCGGTGCGATCGGCCAGTTGATTCAGGAAGGCTCCGTAGTTCTCGCCACAAATGCTTGAAACCGAGCCGCCTGTTTTTGCGGCGAGTTGGTCCATGCGCAGTGCGGCGACTGAAAGTGTTCCCGAAGAGAAGTTGGAAGTAACCGAAGCGCTTCCGTTCACACCGCTGCAACTTCCGTGCTGTCCGGAGTTGTCCAGAGGCATGATCGCATAATAGGTATATGCTCCCGACAGAAAGATGTTACTGTTTATGTCGAAGCGTGCTGCGTCGGAATTGCTTCCGCTACCGTCCCATTTCGTATAGGCGTCGCTTTCATCGGTTACGCAGATCACGGTTAACGGAACGTCAGTGCGAAGAGCGGCGGTTACGGTTCCGAGCGATCCGCCGCCGTTGGTGAGCACGGCGTTCTGAGCGTTCGTGCCGGCAGTGGCCAGGGCCTTCTCGGCATAGTAGGTGCAGGACTCTTTTCCGTCGCCGTTTGTTCCGGCGGCGATATCGGATTCGAACTGAGTTCGAGACGAAGTGAAGCCCGTATTTCGAATCTTGCTGCTATCGGTCGTGATCGTCGCTATGCGAAAATCGAGTCCCAGGCCGGAGAGACGGTCGAAAAATCCCAGTGCATTCTGTTTTACTGCGTTCTGCTCTTCTGACATCGATCCGGAGTTATCCACTACGAACAGAAAGTCAGCCCTGGGAGGCGATGCTGCCAGCAGTTCGTCGGTGATGGCAGCGGACTCTGATCCGGAGGGGCCGATGTTCGTTCCGTCTACAAGACCGGCCAGATCGCTTTCGACGTTCGCATAGTTCTCGTCGGTCGTTACGCCGAAAAGAACGGCAGCATGGCCTTCGTTATCCTGCGAGGCCTGAAGCACGATACGAAAGACCGTCGTCGACGTTGTGCCGCCCGAGGCGGGGAACTGGCTGACATCGCCCGAGCCGTCAACCGAGCCGATCAGCTGCACAAGCGCATTGCGCACCGCATCGGCCGTTGCCGGATCGGTCACACGAATCTGAACCGAGGCCGTCTCGGTGGGAACAGGAGCGTTGCCAACGTCCTGACGTGAGATGAGGCTATAGCCGTTTTCGTCAACGGCATCCCATCCGGCAAGCGCGGCCAGCAGACGATCCATCAGCGAATCGACGGACTCTGCCGGAGGAACGATCGAGCCCGACCCGTAGGTATTGCCGTCCTCGCCTTCAAGCAACGATCCGGAATAGGCGCCTTCGGGATCCGGCTGCTCGGTAAAGCCTCCCGGATAGGTCATCTCAAGGCCGCCATCCCCCATGGGAGACGAGCCGGTATCGACAGGATTGAGATCGACCGTCTCTGCTTCGGCGGGCGTTGAACCTGCCAATCCCGGAAAGAAGAAAAAGCCCTTTTTCTTCTTTCCACAGGAAGCCGTGCTCAGGACCAGAGCGACAAGCATTGCATAAAAAAGTGTTCTGTGTATTCGTGTAACCATCGTTTCCTCCAGCGAAGTATAGGACGCAACGCAGAATACGATTCGGATTTTTTCTGTAGAGGATGAGGGGCAGATGCATCTTTTTGTATAACAATCAGCGGCCGCTTGCACAGAGTGGGCCCTGCCTGTGCGATGATTTGAATGCGATGCAAGATTTGCTTCTTGATCAGAATACGCAGAAAGATCGGATTTTGTAGAGCGGCCCGCCGCCGATCACCGCCGGTTTTTTCAACCGGCTGCTAAGGCATTTCGTCAAATAGACCGATCGTCAGATCAAGAGGACGCTATGCGAAGGATTCTTGCCCTGTTTTTTTCTATTATTCTGACCGGAACGCTTGCGGCGAATCAGAACCGCCCCACCGGCCTGCCCGAAGGCGCTCGTTATGTAGCCGCCCATCGCGTATGGGTCCAGGAATCGGCCAGTCATCAGATCGTCTGGTATGCCGACGGCACAAAAAAATCCGAGGGCGATCTGAAGCAGGGCCAGCGCGATGGAGCCTGGGTTTTCTTTCATGCTAACGGCAATAAAAGGGCCGAAGGCAGCTACACGGCAGGCCGAATGACAGGCCCCTGGAAGCTCTACTATAAATCGGGCAAGCTTCAGTCAGAGGGAGAATACCGCAACGGCAGCAAGCAGGGCCCCTGGACGGTATATTTCGAAAGCGGACGAAAGAAGTCTGACGGAACCTACGCCGGAGGCCTCAAGAACGGCCCCTGGACGGAATATTACGAATCGGGCGCCGTATTCTTCAAGGGCATTTACGTGGCCGACCTCGCTCACGGGCAATGGATCTATTACTTTCAGAACGGTGCTTTCTATCAGGGTGGGACCTACAGCGAGGACGTGCGTACGGGCATCTGGAAAGTCTGCATTGCGCCGGGCGGACCATGCGGCGAAGAGATCATGCGCCAGAACGAGCCGCCACGCGTATCGGGACTGCCAAAAGAACAGAGCACTCCGGCCGGCAAAGATCCGATGAGCATCCTCGACGGGCCGGCTCCAGAAAACAGAGAAGAGCTTCCTCCTTCTTTGCAGAACTGGAACAAGGACTGAACCGAGGGCTCTTGTTCGCCCGGTCAGTCCTTCTACTGGCACAGCGCCGGCCTCTCCTGTTAGGTTCCCGGTCGAACTCTCAATGAACGTAGGGCCGCAGAAAGGGCCGGCAGCCATAGATGCGCTCCGGCCGCCCCTCTTCATTAAATCGCAGTAATCGAACGAACTGCATATCGCTTCGCAGACACCTCTCACACAGAAAAGGATCGGGCGTCAGATGACAGAAGCGCACGTCAAAGATCTCGTATCGCTGCAAGTAAGATCGACCGGCTTCCGGGACGTGATTCAACTGAGGCATCGGCGGCAGCTCGATGGGTTCGCCCGGTTCATTGGCATTCAGCCCGGCCACAATTGCAAGGAACAGCAGAAGACCGACCACACAGAGACGGCGGGCCGTTCTTATTGAGGCGATGCTCCAAAATTCGCCCTCAGATAAAAAAAGCCTTTTCGGGCCCTTCCCCTCGCGTTCCCTGTCCTTCCAGAGATGAAGCGCTTTGACTTTCCCCACACTCATATCATCGACTCGCATCAGTTCAGCCGTGAGGATCTGAACACGATTCTGGCCGCTACCGAACACGTCGTGCGGCTGAAAGAGCAGAATCGGCTTTTCGGAGTTCTGGAAGGGAGGTTGATGGCCTCCCTTTTTTTCGAATCATCGACGCGAACGCGTCTGAGCTTTGAGGCAGCCATGCATCGCCTTGGCGGGCGCATCATCACCACCGTCGGATTCCAGTTCTCATCGATTAGCAAAGGCGAAACGCTTTATGATACGATGAAGATGATCGAGGCCTATGCCGATATCGCCGTAATCCGGCATCCGGTTGAAGGATCGAGCCGCATTGCCGCCGGCGCCGTGAATATTCCCATCATCAATGCAGGCGACGGAGCCGGACAGCATCCGACGCAGGCGTTGCTCGATCTCTATACGATCGTTCGAGAGCGCGGGCTGCCCGATAAAAAACGCATCGCCTTTATCGGCGACCTGAAGTTCGGCCGCACGATTCACAGCCTGGTTAAACTTCTCACACATTACGAAACGGAATTCGTCTTTATCTCGCCCGTCGACCTTGCCCTTCCCGAGTCCTACCGCAAAGAGCTGCGTTCGCTCGGCATTCACTTCGAAGAAACCGAAGACCTGAAGGCCATGTGGGACTGCGACGTCGCCTACATCACGCGCATCCAGGAAGAGCGCTTCGCTGACCGGGCCGATTATGAGCGTCTGAAGGACAGCTACGTCGTTAACCGTGCCTTCGTGCAGGCGTCAAGGCATCCGACTTTGCTGCTGCATCCGCTTCCGCGAGTGAACGAGCTATCGACCGACGTCGACGATATGCCCAATGCCGCCTACTTCAGACAGGCGGCTTACGGCGTCGACGTACGCATGGCACTACTCTGTCTCTGTTTGCAGGCCGAGCTGCCCGATCTTTAATGACTCACGGCCTGCTTCGATTGCCCTCGATATAGAAGGGATGCGCGCCCGTCGGTTGCAGTTTTGTGCCGGTCCAGCGTGTCGAACAGGTCGGTTTTCTCTCGATCTATTCAAGCCGTTCACTTAACGCAATCCCCAAAAAGGGAAACGGTTTTGCAGGACGGCAGTAGTCGATCATTTTCTCTTTCCATTTCATCGAGAACACGCTTGAATGAATCAGTCAACCAATACTCATGATCTCGGAAATACTCAAAGTACAGTGCATTCACTTCTTTCGAGAGGAACGTATGGGAACGGGAACGCCCCCCCTTCATATCGTCCCGAATCGCCTTCTTGAAGCCCTCTGGATCGTCATAGATGATGTGCAGAGCCAGCCAGTATTGAAAATGTCCAGGTACACAATCCCAAGCCGCACAATCGATTCTTTTCAATGATATACGCTGATTGGTTGGGATCCCCTCAGGTTGAAATCTCAAATACATTGCACGAAACATTTCAGCTCGAAGCATTGCCTCGATAACACCTGTATAAGCAGCCTCCCTGTTGAAATGCCTTCCTTTTCGCTTTTGAGCGAGGTTCTCGAATTTCTGCCTCTCAATCTTCTCGACTTCAAGTTGCTTTTGTAGCGCTGCATTATATCTCTTTTCAAAGAACAGCTGTTCGGCTTGAATTGACTCAATTAGGCCGGGATACGTCTTCTGCAATACTTCATCATCGATCACTTTTTCGGCATACCGCCTCAATTGATCGATGGCCTTTCCCCTTTGCTGCACTCCTTCGGCAGAATCCATCAGGCCTGGATTCATAATAAATCGCAACATCAATCGGTTCAGAGCGGCGCCAGGCGGCAGATTATTGATTCGCTCAATTTCCTCCCACCGGGCGATTTCTTTAGCCGAATACCTGAGAATATCCTGGCGATAATGGTCAATCGTCTGTGGCACCTCATCGAACTCTGGCCCTGCGCTTAAAGCATCGGAGCAAACCAGAGCCACTATTACGACAAGACTCAGTAGCGTCTTCTGCCTTCTATCGGGAACCATTGAGTACCTCACGCCCATGAACAGGTATTAGAGATTCGTTGTCAGAAGACCATCTGGCGCAAGCAAGAAACCGCATGCGAACTTGACTTACTCGATCGGGCGACACCCGTGCCTGTTATCACGTTCCCTCCCCTCGAAGGCATATCCTTACCCAGAAGTAGCCTCTGGGCGGAGGATTTTGTAGACGGCGGCCATATCGTAGAGGACGTGCATCCCCTGGAATATGGTGATCGGCCCCGGGAATCCATCGCTCTTTCTTGCAAGGAAACCACCGAGCCTCGCAATCTGAATCATGACGGTATAGAGAGAAGGAACCGTGTTTGGGAGTTCGGATGTATTGTTGATCCGACAGTGCAGGCTCTGCCATTCGTGTGGTTCAAAAACAATTTCTGCGGAGAGGTCTGGAAGTTCCCTGCCTATGAATGTCAGGAAAAGGATTCTCCATGCGATGATGCTATCGACTGTGATGCATGACATCAGTCGAGCTCCGGTCTTCATCTGTCGGTTTTCAATCTTGCATCCAGATTTGAGGACCTTGAAGAAAGTCTCAATGATCCAGCGATCGGTGTACCATTCCACCTTCTCAACGGCTTCTTCGAAAGTGAGAACCGGCATTGTGGTGAGCAGCATCCATGAAATCCCCTCTTCCTTTTGCGGTGGATTTTTTTCGCATGTATATACTGCATAGAGATCGAAAGATGGATTCTCTTTCACAGGATATCGGTGAAAAGGCCGTCGCATTGTTATCTTTGAGAAGCGTATTTGCAGCGTTGCTTCTCTTGCTTTCTTACCCACCTTTCTTTGAACCTGAATATCATACTCACCGAATACATCTATGGACTCCATGAAATCCCACAAAAAGCCCGAATCCCCGGCCAATTTGCGGTCTTTTGCAGCTCGAACAAGCAAATCAGGCGGATTTTCTGTAGATAGTTTATGATGTTCAAGGAAGAGATCATACATATCTCCTTCGCGATCGCAGACGTTTACGAAGTGAACTTTATCATTCATCTCCTTCTGAATCTCACAGACCTTGCGGTAGCTGTTTATCCATTTCATGCTCTCTTTGTCTTCGAGAGGAGTATTTCTTCTTTCCTCACGTGTGAGTTCAGAAGACCATGTGTTGTCAGGTCTATTCCAGATTTGTAGATCCAGTATTCCGAGCGGTGTGCCTTCGGGAGTAACGGCAAGAGTGGGATGAAGCATAAGTCCTCTTGTAAGGCGATTGCCGGCCGGTCCAATATCGTCGGTAGCGTCACGAGTGCTATAGTCAATCGTCGATGTATCCTGAATCGCAAGAACAAGCTCTCGACCCTCGATCCTTTGCTTCGTAGACTCTGTATGCGGACTTAAAATATTCTGTGAGTTCACCTTGCCGTTGTCAAAGAACCGATACACTCCTTTCGCACCCGCCCAGCTTGCCGACGCCTTTGGAACAGACGCACCCGGCTTCTGCATGAAAGCCTCAGCGACAGCAATGAGTCTGGCGTTCAAACGCGCATCACCGATATTTGCACTGGCGAATTCCTGCGCCCCCCAATTGGCTACTTCGCTATCCAGCTCCTGTGGTTCCTGAGCACTCTGCTGTCGTTTCTTCATGCGACATGTTGCACGGGCTCAAAAACAGTACAAGGAGAAATACTTCTGGGTAAGGATATGCCTCGAAGGGAAGGCCTACTAACGCTACTCGAGCACTTCGAGCATCTCTTCTTTACTTACGGGCTCGCCGGCCTTCAGGCGTCTGCGTATCTCATCCCGTCGTTTCTGCTTTTCAAGCTCGACTGCGTCACGGCGCTTGCGCGAAAGATCAAGCGCTTGAGCGCCGGGCGTCAGTGAGATGATGCTTTCATAAGCAAGGCCCAGATCGACGCGTCCTTTTACGGGCACGGCAAAGGGGCCGGGCTCTCTCGTCGTTTGCATCAAAGAGAACACGCCGTCTTTAAACGGCGGGTGCAGATCGGCTGGCCAGCTCAGGCTATCTTGAGGAAGGGCCGAAGCGTCGGGCGAAACGAGCATTTTCGTTTTCGACTCAGGGAAGGATGCAATGAGCGCAAGCGGTCCGGCGCAGTCCGCCCGACACTGTCTTCGAAAGACTTCGCCGTCCTCAAGCTCGTCGGCGCTCTTCCAGTGAAGAAGGCGAAAGCGGGTCTCGCCGTGCACGACTCGATCAAGCATGACCTTTGGTTCCGCTGCATCCTTCCATTCAATGCGTTCGCTTCGGAACTCGGTCTGCACAAGCAGAACCTCGGTGGCCGACGTTTGCAGATAGCCGCTGCGCACGGTCTGATGTACGACCTTACCTGAAAGCGGCAGCTCGCGATAGTTCAGGAATACATTGCGGAACCAACATCGACCGGCGCAGGAGATGCGCAGAACGTCGAGATTATTTTTCTCCTGATAGAGCCAGAGGCCTTCAGGAGGATGCGCCGGATTGCCCTCGGGTTGATGCAAGCGCAGCGAACAGGAAAGGGCAACCGAAAGAAGGAGTAGAATGATACCAGACTTGAACGGGGATCGTGCAGCCCTGCCCGATAGAAGGGCGCTGACGTCGGGCCGGCTGATCAGAAAGGAGGATCGTTTCTCTTTTGTATGCATTGACAGTCTACCAGTTACGCAATATACCTGTATGGCTACGAAGCACGCAAGCAATCCAGCAGTCACGATATAAAAAAAGCCGAGGTGTTCATGCAATCCCGCAGCATACTGCATCATACGTTTCACAGCACAGACGGATTGGATCTGTACGGGCGCTCCCATCTTGCCTCAGACCCTGATCTGCATGTCATTATACAGCACGGCCTCGGCGAACATGGAGGCCGTTACGAGAGGTTGGTCGAACGACTCAACGATAGAAACATCAGCGTGCATCTGATGGACCTGCGCGGTCATGGCCGCTCGGGCGGTCGTCGGGGTGATGCTGCCGGAGTGGCCGAGCTCGCCCTGGACCTTGAGGCCTTTTTTGCACAGCTCAAAGAGCTGGCCGATCTGAAGCGACCTGTTCTACTCGGGCATTCTCTTGGCGGCGCCGTTGCCGCGACCTTTGCGCTGCGCCATTCCAATCAATTCCATCTGGCCGGCCTGGCCGTAAGCGCCGCTCCGTTTGCCGTCGCGCTCAATATCTTTCAGCGACTGAAGCAGGGAGCAGGACGGCTGCTCAATACGGTCGCCCCCGATCTGATTCTCGATTCGGGCCTTGATCCGGCCGACCTCTCACACGACCAGGCGGTGGTGGAGGCCTACCGGCGAGATCCGCTCGTTCACGGAAAGCTGAGCGTGCGTCTCGGCCTGTCCATCCTCTCATGCGGCAAAGAGCTGATCGAGCAAGCCCCTCGTCTCCAGATTCCCCTGTGGGCGGCGCATGGATCCGAGGATCGCATCACCGACCCGACGGGAACAGAGCAGTTTTTTCTCAAAGCCGGCACCGACGAGAAATCGCTCGATATTTACGAAGGGCTCTTTCACGAGATCTTCAACGAACCCGATCCCGATCCGATCGAGGATTTTCTTCAGTTCGTTGAGGAATGTCTGATCTGACGCATGCTTGATTGCTGCCGGCAGCAAGAGGCAGCCGGCAACCACAGGGATCCGCGACATAAAACGGGGAACGACCGATCCAAAAAAAAATTTGCGAAGGGAAAAATAAGGCGAAAAAGTATTTGACCGGAATGATGCACTGCATCATAAGTGCTTTGTGCACCGCACAACCGTATCCTCTAAGGGCGGAAAAACATTGAACTTTATTTAGAAGGAAGGAAAGACCATGGAAAAAGTAGAGAAGATTCTTCAAGACGTACTGAATGCCGGCATTGCGCTTTTCCGCGCAGGCGAAGGCTCCGTAGCATCTGCCGTAGCAGACGTAAAAAAGACGTTTGAAGAGCTGAAAACAAAAGGCGCTGCCGATAACAGTGAGTCTGCAGTTAAACTGCGCAAGATCCTCGACGATATCGTCAAGCAAGCCGGCGACCTGAACAACAAGGCCAGTGGCACCTACGGAGATTCCGTAAAGCAACTGCAAGACCTTTATGCAAAGGCTTCGGCTGAGATCGAGAAGATCGTTCCGAAAGAGCAGCTGGACCAGGTAAAAGGCAAGGTTGACGAACTCAGCAAAGCCATCCAGGCAAAAGTTGAAGAAGTTACGAAAACCGTAAAAGAAAAGACCGGTGGAACCGGAGCTGGCCCGACCGCCGTTTGATCCGCTGATCTGTTCTATTATTGGAACATGAGAGCATCCGGGGCTTCAGAGCTCCGGATTTCTTTTTTTATACAGGCAACCCGGCAGCTTCTCGCTCGCCTTCTCTCAGCACCGAAAAAAATCGACGTTCATGGATCTGCATCTCTCTGAAACCTACGACGGTAAACAGGATCATATACGAGATCTCGTCTTGCCCGATATCGAGGTCTTTCAGAACATCTACAGCGACCGCGATTACCGCATCGAGCTCGAATTCCCCGAATTCACCGCCATCTGCCCGAAAACCGGACTGCCCGATTTCGGCGTCGTCTACTTGAGCTATGTGCCCGACCAGCATTGTCTCGAACTGAAAAGCCTGAAAGAGTATTTCTTCGCCTATCGCAACATCGGCATCTTTCACGAAAACGTGGTGAACCGCATCTGCGAGGACGTGGCTCACGCCTGCAAACCGCGGGAACTTGATGTGCGCGCCGTTTATAACGTCCGCGGAGGGATCACGACGACCGTCTCGACTTCTTATAAAGCGAAGTAACTCAGACGGGGATGCGCTCCGATACGGAATGCGCAGACGCAGGGCCGTCCGTCAAAAGCCCTGCATGCAATGCACAAAGCCCGCTTTATAATCAGGGAAGTCAAACAACCCGAAACGCTCGCTGTATAACGATTGCATGCGACGACCAATTACCGGGCCGGCGACCTCGGGAACGGAAAGTGCCCAGCGATCCTGAATAAAGGCAAGCGTCTCGGCCGTAGGCGACGGAGACGGATCCACGGCCAGAAGCAGGTTGCGGCGCTCATCCCCCGGAAGCATTGACGGCAGGCCCGCTCCTGAGCTGAGAGCCGGCGATATGGCACCTTCTTTATAGAGTGATTGGCCGACGGCCAGAATCAGACGACACAGATCCTGAACATGGATGCGAGAAACGTAGCGATTGTCGGTCGGCACATGCGCCGCCTGGCCTTTAGCGATCGATAAAGGCAGGCACCGACCGGGGCCATAGATGCCTCCACATCTGAGAATCACGGCATCGGGTACGACGGCAAGCACCGCCTCTTCCAGATCAAGTCGCCCCTGCCCTCGTGCATCTTCGGGCACCGCAGGCGTCTTTTCGCTAACAAGAGGCGTATCACGATCATAGACCGATGTCGAACTCAGATGGATAAACACGGCATCGGCAAAGCCCTGCCACTGCTCTCGATAGAGCGGGTTTAAAAGCCTGTCGCCGTCACGTACGGGTGGGATGGAATCAACGATGATCTGTGGTCGAAAGGGTTCTTCTTTATTATAAGAACTCAGATCGCCGGGCACTTCTCGCGACAGAAAGCGCACCTCGGCATCGAAATGTCGGGCGAGATATCTCGTCGTGAAGCCGGCGCCGAGGCAGAGAACGGCAGGCCTATCTTTCTCAGTCGAACCGTCATGCATACATGCATGAGAAAACACTTCAATCCCTGCGTCACTCCGGAAACCTGGCGTATGCAATGGGTACCGGAATTCCCCTCAACCGTTGATCGCTCCTGCGAATTGCCTGTGCTATCATCCCTTCCCGACGAAATCGCCAGGCCTTCCTTTCTTTTACGTGACGAAGCAGGAACTCTTTCTCTGCTCTGTGGCAAAATGCAATTGCCCGCCGCCATCATAAGCGCCGACGAATTCGGTCATTCGGCCGTCTGGAGGCTGATACTCTCGCTTTACAAGACGTCCATCGTAGACGCGGCGCGGTGGTGGCGCTTACATCACAACGAACGTCCGCCTGTCGGAATCATGCAGGCCTTCGGGCTGGCCGAGCACCATCGATCTCTTGCCGACTGGAAAGAGATGTCAGAACTCGAAGCATCGGCGGCGGAGCTGAACCGACGATACGATCTGCCCCTGAATACGCTGCGTCTGTGGAACCGGCTTGGCGACGACGAGCAGAAGGGCTGGCTGCACATCTTCGAACTGCGTCAGGTGAAAAAGAACCTGATCCGCGAAATCGTCATGGACTATTATGATCTTGATGCGGAGGGCCGCCGACTCTGCCTTGAAGAGTGCACCGTCTTCGCCGAAAACTGGCAGGCCCGTTCGTCGGTCTTCCCCTCGCAGGAGCTGCGCGACCTTGTACACCGACGGCGTTATCCGCAGTATGCGGCGATGCGACAGGATCTCTTTGCTCTCAAGAAAGAACTCAATACTCCGAAAAATATCGCCGTCGAGCTGCCCGCCGACCTTGAATCGGGCTATGTACAGCTGCGAATCGAGCTGCGCCGGCCGGATGACGTAAAGGCCCTATCGGCTTTTTTATCGGATGCAAAGAGGCAGGCACTACTCGAACAGATCATCGAGAGGATTTGAGTCAGGAACGAAGTAAGAGGATTCAAGCCGGCGCGAGCTCAGAGATGACCGAGACCGCCGGGCATCCCCGGTCGTCGAGATGGCCGATAGCTATGTGAGCCCCCGGGAAGGCCGCAGGCTCTCGATTTCCTTGACACCCTGCCCCGCAGCTCGACTCTGGCCCTGATACGGGCTGTAGCGCAGTGGTAGCGCACACGTCTGGGGGGCGTGTGGTCGCTGGTTCGAATCCAGTCAGCCCGAATTTCCTTCTCCCCTCTTTCCCCTTTGCATCTATCCCTGCTTACAGGGAAAAACCATCAGATTCACCGCAGAGAAAGCGGAGACCTCAGAGATAAGACCGTCGGAGTATCATTAACAGCTGGCTGGGATTCGAGCTAGGCGCCAGCGCATCTCCCGTCTAACCAACTCCATCACGCCTGCACCCACCCGAATCCCCGCCTGGCACTCAACCAGACAACAAGGTGCCACCCGCGGGGTGAGGAGTGCGGTGCAGGCGTGATTCACCACCCGCGGGGTGAGGATGAGATGCGTGCGGAACCTACCAACTACTGATTCCAGTGAAGCGGAAGTCGGAATGATCAAGGCTTGCCGGGCAATCGGTCATCGTTCCATCATCTGACCCGTAATCACAAATGGCCGTACGCGTCAGAGTGCCGGCAAGAAGAGCGGCCACCGTCGAGGATTGCCCGGGGGTTAGCCCGAGCGCAGAGCGACAGGTTCCCACGGTATCCTGGATAGCAACGAGACCGCGAGGGGTAGCAAGGAAGTCCATCTGGCCTTCGTCTGCAAGGGCTGTGGCACCGCCAAGAAAGGTTGTCGCCTGCATGCCGACGGATTCGCATGAGGCGACCCGGCGAACGGCATAGTTCACAGAGGATTGATGCGGACCGGCCGTGCCGCCCGCCGTGTAAAGGGGCAATTGCGCCGGTAAGGATAACAGGTTAATCTGCTGGATTGCGTTTGTGGCCGCCGTTGAGCATGCCAGGTGCTGCGAAGAGATCGCGTTGATCTGGCTGATAAGAGCGTTTCGCGATGTGGTGCCTTCGAAGCGTAGATCGCCGCGACAGTTATCGCCGTAGTTGCGGATACATACGAGAACGCCCGAGGACGGGATCGTGCGGCTAACGCCGGCGATCAGACAGTCCTGATTGCGAAACGCCTGCTCGGCAATGCGACGCTGATCTTCGAGAAGAAGCAACACGGGCACGGTCTGCTCATCCGTCTGCGGGGTCGGGATGCACCCGCTCAGACAGACGGTCAGAAGGAGCCAGAGACGGTTATGGACGAACATCCCAGCGCAGCTCCGATGAAAGTACGACGGTTTCAACGAACCCATCGCCGGTCCATTCTTTGAACACGAAGTATTCCTGACCTCCTGGACCTATTCGATCCGTGAAGGATTCAAACTTTATGAACCTGCCTTTATTCCGCGGCGGATGGGGCAACACCCAGACCGTAGCCAGCGTCGAAGGATCGACCCGCGTTTGTTCCGTCGGCTTTTTCTGCTCTCCCGTCGGAGCCGGTCCAGCCGCCTGCGGCCGAGTACGCCGGGGAGCGTCCGACGTAGACTTTTCCGTCGCCTCTGGCGCTTTCTCGCGAAGTTTGCATTCCGCCTTCAGTTCAAAGAACCTTTCATTCAAGCTTGCAACTTCGTCTTCGCGCCGCTGAAAGGCCGAATGAATGAAATACAGAAACGTAACCGTTGAGGCCTGAAGCATCAGCAAGATCGTAATCAGCAGGCTCTGTATATTTCTCATGTTATTACTCACGGCAAAGGGAAGGTCAGGTGAAGATTAAAAGCGGTAGGGGTGGTGGGTACGCCAAGGTCGATTTCGGTTTGTGTACGGTTATGCAGTTCAAGCTTCGAACCCGTAATATCGGTGGAGAAATCTCTGTAAGCCCGATACGTATAGAAAGAAAATGTACCGAGCGTAATAGCGCTCATACCATAGTAAATGTTCCTCGCATCCTCAAAACGACGCTCGGCGGCGCGAGACGGCAGAAGCGGACTGGAGGCGAGGTCGCTCGCCCGATGATCGGCGTTGTACCAGGCTAAACCGGTTAACGCAAGCAGCGTGATCTTCCAGAGCGAGCATTCCGGTCGCGCAATCGAGTCGTTTCAGGCTGCCAGCGATGCCATACGTAATCGCCGCCGGCATCGAATAGGATTAATGAGGAAAACGCCGCATCAAGTCGATCGGAACGCCGGATGCGTTCAAAGAATGCCGCTTCAATGAGCCGCTCGCTTTGCTCTTGATCAAGGAATGCCCCCGATTGAAAGGTTCTTATGTATGGACGCGCCTGACCGGTAGGGTCGGGAAAACTCGTTTTCTCAACGGTAGCATACCGGTTTTCACCGAGCAGAAAAACGCTCTTAATCGTCTCGGCTTGAAGCGATGAAAACACGGTACAGATGGTCAGAACGTACAAACAAGCGAACAGTTGTTTTATCGAAATCATAAAAAATTTTGCTCTACGCGTCTAATTGTCGGGAAAAGTTCTTGATATATTGCCGTCATTACGCTAAAAACAGAAAAAATACAAAAAAAAGAACGATTTTTCGCAACCGGCGGCTCTGGGAATGGAGTCATTATATCGCCTTCAAAAAGGCTGGCTCGGAGGAGCCGGCCTCGTGGTTTCGTTTGTTTTCATACTGTTGCCGGTTTTAACGGGCCTGCAACCGGTGATCGGCGCCCCGTCCTTTAGCGACGGGCTTCTGCCCGGCGACCTGCCCGAGGCGACGCCCGGACCTGGGGGCGATTTGAACGTGGACATTCCTGTTCCCATGCCTGCTCCGACAGGCGGCGGAGGCATTGAGCTTTCCCTGTCCCTGTCAGGCGGTCAGAGCGGCCTGCTTGGTAACTGGGATCTGGACGGCCTGAGCTTTATTCAACGGGAAAGGCGAGACGGTATCCTGTATAACAGCACGGATTCGTTTTCCATCTCTGCCGGCGGACGGCTGGTTCATAACGGAGACCACTACCGCTCGGAAATCGACAACGGAACCATTTATAGAGCAGAAGGAAGCTGTGGAAATGGCCCATGCATCTGGACGGCTTATCTTCCCGACGGAGGGCGGATGATCTTCGGCGAAACGACGAACAGTCGCGTCAGAGGGCCGGCCGATATCGTCGAGGCGTCTTCGACCGTCCTCACCTGGCATCTCTCGCGTGTGGTCGATAATAACGGTAACTACGCCACGGTGGAGTACGACAGAGATCAGGGGCAGATCTTTCCCATCGGTATCGAGTACACTAAGAACGATGAAACCTCTCTGGCCGGCAGGCGGGTCGAGTTCGTTTACGAAGAAAAACCGGTCCAGAAGATCGTGTACTCGGCAGGTATTCGTAAGGACCTGAGGCGGGTCCTGCGCGCCATCCGCTCATTTTACAAGGGCGAAGAGATCTTCGCGCAGGAATTCTCGTACGAGGCCGATGCCCTGTCGGGAGCGTATCGACTGGTCTCTGTCGGTGAGAGGATACGCGGTCAACAGCTACGCTCCCCCATCACGCTACAGTATCGTCAGGCATCGCCAACTCCATCATACCGGCAGCGCAGCGGCAATACGGGCGTGGGCACGCCCGACGCAGGCAAGTGCAAATCGGCCGCAGACTGGTGTTATGCATCGAGCTTCAGCGACTTTCTCGATCCTACGGCGAAGGCCATCGTCGACGGTATGTGCACGGCCTACCAGCTCGATGGCTGGATCGATCGATGCGCCACAGGGAACACCTGGCAGGCCGCCGACCTCTCAGGCGACGGACGAATGGAATTCACGGCTGCTACGGATGATCGTTCGGGCAACGGGCTTACGGTCCTGCCCCTGCACGACGCGACAGGCGACTTCACAGCGTCGCCTCATAAGGGAGAAAAAGGGACGACCTTCTTCGCCGACATGAACGGCGACGGTCGTGACGACCTTGTCGGTCTGCAAATCCATAACGGCTTTCCTACGACCTACTCTCTAACCGTTTCCATGCGCACGAATACGGGATTCGCCGCCCCCGTCTATTTTCGCCCGCCTAACGGCATGGGGATGGGCTATGATCCCGATCTCCACCTGAAGCAGATTCTACTTTTCCTGATCAGCATGAAGCTATCCAGCGAGGCGGCCAAAAAGCAAAGAGGAAGCGATTTCTACGGACGCACAAAGGGTATCATCGGCCCGAGCGGGGCGCACATGCTCTTCGGAACGGGCCGTTTCAACCGATCCGCAGTGAACTCCCTTCTTCTCGGGCAGGTCGTGCTTTCGGGCCAGGGAAGCCCCGACAACTACAGCCAGATCGCCGATATGAACGGCGACGGGCTCGTAGATTTCGTGCGTCTGATATCGCCGACCGTCATTTCCGTCGCATTCAATACGGGAAGCGGATTCGGCGGCGACGTCACATCAAGCATCGACGCCGGCATCGGAACGGGCGGAGAATTCACTCCGTCGACGGGAGTAAACCTTGAGGCGGTGGGCGATAGAAACGGCGACGGCAACGTGGACGATCTCGACGTACAGGATCTGATGGATGACCCGACGCTGACCGACGAACAAAAAGCGGCGTACATCAACGTCGGCGGTAGTTATACGCGGCTGGACGGCTTCCGATCGATGGGCGACGTGAACGGCGACGGCATTCCCGACTTCATCACGCTCATTAAAGACGGCAGCCAGCATCGCCTCAAGGCCTATCTCGGCCGGAGCGACGGGAGATTCGTGAGCTACATTCTGAGCGATCTGCTCGATCCCGGCGCCTCGGGTTCGCGCTATATGCTCGATGCAAACGGCGACGGTTATACGGATTTTGTGAGACTGACGGGCCCGGGATACGAATATCTAACCGTTACTTACGGAACGGGAACGGGATTCGGAGAGAGCGTCAGTCACCATGTGGGCACAAGCGTCGAAATGGGCCGAACGTTCGCCGACATGGACGGCGACGGCACGCCGGACTTCGTACGATTCGTCTCGGACAACGGAGGCTATCTCGCTCGCGTGCGCTTCTTTCGCGGCGACGGATACGGCGGCAGCGACGTCTCGCTCGATTTTCGCCACAGCAACAGCTCATCTTTGAATTCCCGATTCGTCTTCTATGGCGATACGAACGGCGACGGACGTGCCGAGCTCATCGCCCCCCGGGGCGGAGCCGTCGACATCTACGGCCCGCCTGCGGATTCTCCGGAGCTGCTTGCGTCGATATCAAACGGATATCAAAAGCTTTCCATCGCCTACCAGACGGCGGCGGAATCGGGCGTCATCGATACAAACCTGGCCCATAGAGAGAGCGGCGCCACCATTCAGGCGAACTCCGCGCCGCGATTCCTCGTCTCTGAAATCGAGGTAAGCGGAAAAACGGGAAAAAAAGCAAGAACCACGTTTTCCTATCAGGGCGATCTGATCCGCCTCGGGCCGACCAGACAGGACTCAAAGGGCCTCGGGCCTGAAAAACGCATCACGCGAAGCTACGTATGGAACGGCGCATGGGTGCAGGCTCCCACGTATACGGAAGAGGAATTCGTTCACAGGCATCCGACCTATGGCTACGACGCCGCAGGCTTACCGTCGCGCAACCTCGTCCGACGCACAAGCGACGACTCCGTCTTACAGGAAGAGAGTTATGCCTTTACCGATACGGCGACCGTCGCCGGAACGAAACGCTTCTCGCCGTCGAATCAGACCAGCGTTAACCGCACCATGACGCTCGAAGGAGGCGGTGCGCTTGAGATTCGCAAGACGCATACCGTACTGGCCTTTGACTCGCTCGGGAATCCGACGTGTAGCGTGGAAAGCGTCTCTTACAACGGTCAGGTCTCAGGCGGAGAAACCCGCGCCACAAAGACGACATTCTCTTATTCAAGCGACGGCACGCGGCCCTTCGCTCTTCCCGTAGAAGAAACCGTAAGGGCCGGCAGTAACTGCGACGCCGGCACCATGCTTTCTTACCGCACGTTTGGATATGACTCCGTCGGCAACGCCACCGTAGTATCGGAAGGGCCCTCGGCGGCCACGCTCGTCACGACTCTTCGCACATATGACGCCGTGGGCAACGTGCTTACAGAGACGCGCTTCGGACGCACCACCACGCAGGTCTATGACTCCGACACGCGCACGCAGGTTATCCGCACCATATCGCCTATGGGACTGGAATCCGTGCGAGACTATGATCTCGCCCTGGGGCTCTTGCTGAAAGAAACCGACTCAGACGGCCGCATCATCGAGTATACGTATGACGAACTCGGCCGTAAGCTCACGGCCACGTTGAAACCGCCAGGGCTCTTATCGGGCTCGCACATCCTCGAAACGAACGAATACTCGTTTGATCCGACAGACGGAAGCTCGACCACGACTACGACAAAGGCGACGGCGGGCACAGGAACCGTCAGCCAGATCACGCAGGTTGATGAATGGGGCCGCACGATCGCCGCCAGGCGCAGTTCAGCCGGCGGCTGGATTACGACGGACCGACAGTATGACATCTTCGATCGTCCCGTAAGGGAATCGCTCCCCTACTTCGACGGACAATCGGCGCCGGGTTACTCCGAAACGACATACGATTCTCTCGGTCGTCCGATTCGCATCACAAGACCCGGACCAAACGGCACCAACACACAGGAGCTTGAGCCGGGCGTCGTAGCCATGACGTCTTTTACAAGCGATGATGGCGTAACGCTTGTCGGCCTCGCGCAGAAAGAGGATCGTCAGAACGGACAGGTCGTCTACCAGTACAAAACCGCCGATGGCCGCGCCCTTGTCACGCTTCACTCCACAGCGTACAGCACGCCAAACCAGCCTGACACACAGGTCAGCGGCTGGAATCGCACACGCTATCACTACGATGGCCGCGGACAGCTGCGACAGATCACACGAGGAATCGGCACCAGCCGCACACCGGCCGAGGACTCCGACCTTACCTCCTATGTCGTCTATGACGAATGGGGCCGCAGATCTCAGGTCTATGACCCTGACAAAGGCATCTCACGTTATACGTACACGGAGGACGGCCAGCCTCTCTGTGACACCGATCCGGACGGGTTAACCATCTGTCGCAGTTATGATACCTACGGGCGTCTGCTATCTGTTACACGACAATCAGACGGCAAGGTTCTCTCGCAGTATTTTTACGACGAATCACAGTCCACGCTCGGAACAGGACGTCTTACCTCCGTAAAAGACGAATCCGGCACACGCCGTATGCATTATGACGCCCTCACCGGCAAACCCGCCCGCATAGAACGCACCTACAATGCTCTCGGCAACGAGAAGCAGTTCGACATCGAGAATACATACGATGAAACAGGCGCCCTCGTGAAAAGAACCTTCCCGTCCATCAACGTCTCGCTCCGTTACGATTACCATGCAGGCGGACCTCTTGCCGCCATGCAGATAGAAGACCCGGATCGCCGGATACTCAGCAGCGGTAGCGTATTCGACGTCGTAAGAACGTCCATTCCGGACGCTCTCGGTAACATCGGCACCATCACATACGGCAATGGAGTGGTGATACAGAGCCGCTACAGCACGACAGGCGTACTGCAACAGATAACCACACAGGGCAACGCCCTGCTGTCGGATTATACGTATCGCTGGAATGACGAGGGTATGCTCGTCGAGAAGCAGGACCTGCTCGCCGCCGACGGCATCAACAGAAGCGAGCAGTTCTCGTATGACACATCACGACGTTTAGTCGAGGCCACTGGCCCGTACGGAGACCGCAACACGCCTCACAGAACGCTCCAGTATGCCTATGGCGTAGACGGCCAGCCCATCGTCGCCGATGAGAAGGTCTATAACTACGACGTCTCCAATCCGCATCGTCTCAAATCGTTTAACCAGCGCAGTTACGCCTACGATAACGACACGACGCCCGATAAGAACAAAGGTCTCGTCGTAGAGAAACGTGCTCCCGGTAACGTCGTATCTCGCTTCCAGTATCACTGGACCGGCCGCATCAAACAGGCCCAGACCATCAACGGCGCCACCATAACGACCGTAGACTACGAATACGACACAGAAGGAAGCCGATTCATCAAGAGAACCGACCTCGGCGGCATCGTCACCGAGATCCACGACCTCTCCAGTGATTACCGCGTGCATGCAGACGGAACCTCAGAGGTCCATACGATAGAAGTCCGCAACGGAAACGAACCCGTAGCAAGGTTTAGATTCCAGGACAACCATCATAACAGCGGTGTCTGGGCACCGAGCAGCCTCTTTGGTCACCGGTTAGGCGCAGATCTACTGCGTATCGCCTTGCTGGAAGACGGCATCACGAAGCTACCGTCTCTCATGGCCTACGCCGCGCATGACGCCTACTACGCTGCGAAGCTATTGCCGCAGATCCAGAACCGCGCACGCCTACTCGTGATGCTCTACTGGACGCTTGCAGCTATCGTAGCACTTGCCGCCCTCACTCTGCTTGTACGTAACTGGCGTCGCAACCCCGACGACGGTCCGGGCCTTTTGCCGGTTGGTGTGTACAGATTCGGCAGCATTCTTGCTCTACTCAGCTTCTCGGCCACAGGATGCATCCAGAGGCCGTCCACGGAGGACGGATCACAGTATCTTCTCTTAGCTAACGGATCGACAGGCTCCAGCAGTGAAGGAGGATCTGGAAGCAACAGCTCTACCATGTCTGTTCTCGGTGCCTTCTATTTTATCTCGACACATAACGGCTCCACAGACATCGTTACGAACAGTGATGGAGTAGCCGTGGCACGATTCCTCTATGAACCCTTTGGTAAGGTGAACTCGGACCTCACGGATCTCGATCCGGACCGAAACGGCATACACTACGGTGAGACGTTTTTGTTCACCGGACAGGAATTCGAGCCCGAGACGGGATTGTATAACTACAAAGCACGGATTCATGATCCGGAGACCGGAAGATTCTTACAGCCTGATCCGGTGCATACAGACCAACCGGGACAGGATAACTGGGATAGGTATCAGTATGTGTGGAATAACCCGGTGAATTTTGTTGACCCGGATGGGGAGGCCGGCTGCTTTCCTAACACCATGTATGGTCACAACTTTAGCGGACCGAGCGCCTGCGGAATTCTGCCGGATGCGTCTGAGCGATTCTTGATCAACTATTTGCTCCTAATCGAAGCCTTTGTGCCGGAGGCACAAAAGAAAGAATTCCGAACAATCCTTATAGCCTATTGGCTTATGACAAAACGGCCGAAAAAGCCTATAACAAAAGTTGACAGAGTGTCCATGCGACATGACATTGAGCAAAAGCATGTATTCGACACAACCCACAAAAAGAAATCCATTGATGCTGATTGGCGCTGGATAAGAGATGGCTGGGGGGCGATGTTTAGCAGCAATTATTTTCCTGATACATACCAACGGGAATATGATGCTACACCAGAATGGTGGGGTGATGCAAGGGGTCTTGTTGCTGGCATAAACACTATCGGAACGTTTATGGCTGACCTTTTTGTTCTGAGCGTAGGCACGCGCCTCTTTGGTCTGCATATTATGGTTAATGCCATTGCAACAGCGGGGGATGCTTTGGCCAGGACTGTGACCCCTTCAAGGGATATTGTCATGAGAAAGTCTATTGAAATAAGAACACCAATTGGGAACATTAGATCAACATTGAACATGAAATTGCTTGATAAGGATCGATTCAAGAACCTGAATAGGATATGATCTTCCCCCCTTTTCCTGGACAGGAGACAGTAAAATGAAAAGGGGTAGTTTATGGGCAAAAGAGGCCAGCATTACGATGATAGCTTTCGCAGAATGGCGGTGGATCGGTGGATTCGCGGCGGCAAAACCAGCAAAGAGGTGGCAGACGATCTTGGGATCTCAGTCAATTCCTTGAGAGCATGGAAAGCGCTGTATCTATCAGAGCCGGGTGGTCCT
>NZ_JH597773.1:2471468-2473583 GCF_000243335.1 Leptonema illini DSM 21528
CTTGAATCGAAGGAGGAATAATATCAATGGCCTGATTATACATTCAGATCGCGGGGTACAATATGCATCGAAAGACTATCGCGATGTATTGAAAGGTAAGAAGATAAGCCAGAGCATGAGTCGCAAAGGGAACTGCTGGGACAATGCTGTTCAGGAATCGTTCTTTCATACCTTGAAGACTGAATGTTTATACAGAATCGGGTTTATTCCAAATTTTGAAGACCTACGAAGAATTCTGTTTGACTATATCGAAGTATTCTACAACCGTAAAAGGAGGCATTCTGCTCTCGGGTATTTAAGTCCGACAGCCTATGCACAGCAAATTGCATGATTCCCTCCGGAATATGGGGGGAAGATCAATAAGGAAATGGAGGCTATGATATGAAGAAACGTGCCTTATCGACTATCCTCAGCATGTCTGTGCTCCTCGGATGCTCAGATCCGTTTGCAAAAAGAACTTGCGAGTTAAATGAAGCAGCGCCAGCACGCGATATGTGCTTCCTGTTTTTTGCATCTATAAATAGATTTTCCGGACAGATGACAGACGCCGAATTAAAGAAGGCTATGGATGGACTACTATTAATTTGTGCACAGGCGATCGTTTCCCAGAACAAATGCGATGAAGAGTAGAAGTGCCCCATCTGTCCCGTATCATCTGCAATGCTTCGCGCTGAAATGCACGTAAATCTACTGGGAAAGATTGATCGGGACGCGAATCAGAGACGATTAGTGACAACTCGGCAAGAGATGGAGGTTGTTTCGGTTGAGAAAAGGCTTCTTGAATGCTTTTTGAGCCTGCGAATCCTGCAAATGGTCGCCCCAACCCAACCGGTGGTAAGGCCGGTTCTGATCAAGGCGAGACTGCGTTCTTACGCGGTTTCGGCCCAGTGAAACGTATGGGCAAGCCCATCGGCACATGTCTGTCCTCGGCGCCTTCTATTTTATCTCGACACATAATGGTTCTACGGATATAGTCACCAATGCAGATGGAGTTGCCGTGGCACGATTCGTGTATGAGCCGTTCGGTAAGGTGAATTCTGATCTGACCGATCTTGACCCGGACCGTAACGGCATACACTACGGTGAGACGTTTATGTTCACGGGACAGGAATTTGAGCCTGAGACGGGCCTGTATAACTACAAAGCACGGATTTATGATCCGGAGACGGGAAGATTCTTACAGCCTGATCCTGTGCATACAGACCAGCCGGGGCAGGATAACTGGGATAGATATCAGTATGTTTGGAATAACCCGGTGAATTTTGTCGATCCAGATGGGCAGGCCGGCTGCTTTCCTAACACCATGTACGGTCACAACTTTAGCGGACCGAGCGCCTGCGGAATTCTGCCGGATGCGTCTGAGCGATTCTTAGTGAATGGCCTTCTGATGATAGCATTGCTTGCTCCTCCTGAAGCGAGGCAAAGACTTACAAACATTCTGGTACTACTGTGGTTTGCCAACTTTCGGCCTAAAAATTCTTTGACCAAAGTGGACAAAGTGTCAATGCGCCATGATGTTGAGCAAAAGCACGTGTTCGACACAACCCACAAAAAGAAATCCATTGATGCTGATTGGCGCTGGATAAGAGATGGCTGGGGGGCTATGTTTAGCAGCAATTATTTTCCCGATACATACCAACGGGAATATGAGATTATGTCCCGAATTTAGTTAGAGTTTGAAAAGGCGGAACCCTGGCCCAAAATGGGCCGAACAACCACATTCCCTTACGGAGGGTTCCAAGTGAAGAAGAACGAACGGGCAGAAAACAGTCAAACACAAAGCCTGGCGGCCGATGAGTTTCGGGATTATATTCGAACCAGCCTCGATTCCCGTGTGCGCGAATTTGCACTCGGCTACGTAGGAGCTTTGATTCTCGAAGAAATCGAAACGTTATGCGGCAAGACAGGTGAGCATAAGAGAGGCCGTGGATTTGCTCATCGAGGCGGCAGCCAGCGAGGTTCCATTGTGCTCGATGGAGAAAGGGTGGCCATCCAGAAGCCCAGAGCTCGACGTAACGGCAAGGAGGTGAAGCTGGAGCGATATGAGATCCTTCAGGATCGCTCTGATCTTCGCGAGCATGTTGAGCGCCTGATGCTGGCGGGCATCAGCACCCG